>JAEUTR010000631.1 GCA_016787365.1 Bacteroidia bacterium | reverse complement strand
GTAACAGCAATGGCAACAATGCTAATCCAGGAAATAACATTAATGGCATTATTGGATTTTTTAGAAATTAAATAACGCTTAGCTATGAAAAAAGAAAGATTCAATTTTTAACTAGATAGGCTTATTAAAAAGGGCATTTATTTTTTCAGCGTAATCGTAAGAATCATCAATAAAGAAATTTAATTCAGGAACAACTCTTACTTGTTTTCCAATGCTAAATCCTAATATCTTTCGGATGTGTTGTTTTTGTTCGTTAATGGATTTAAATAAAGCATCAACATCCTGAGTAGCCATAATACTTAAATAAATTTTAGCCGAACTTAAATCAGAACTTACCCTAACAATAGTTACCGTAATAAAACCATTATTAAACAATGTTTTAGAGTTTGCCCTGAAAATTTCAGCTAATTCCTTTTGTAATAATTTAGCAACTTTACTTTGTCTTACACTTTCCATGTTGTAAAGATAATAATTTTGGTTTGTTTTTAGGTATTAAGACCGATTAGATTTTAATCCCAATCAAACATACATCATCCACTTGTTCCAGATCTGCTTTCCAGTTAGAGAATGTTTGTTTTACTTTCTGTTCCTGTTCGGCTAAAGTTAAATGTTGTATTGATATAAGTAATTCTTTTAGCTGTGTATACTTGAATTTTTTTCCTTTCTGGCCACCAAACTGATCAGCATACCCATCTGTGAATGTATATATAACATCATCTGGTTTTAAATGAATCAGGTATTGTTTAAATGGCTTTAAGTCGCTGCCAAAAATACCCACGGGTTGTTTATCTCCTTTATATTCTTCTAAATTATAGGAATTGTCTTGTTTTCTGATAATATAAAATGAGTGGTTGGCTGCGGCATAATTTAATGTCATTTGTTCTCTATCAATTACACAGATCGTCATATCCATTCCGTCTTGTTGTTCTCCTGATAAACCTTTTTGACGTAAAGCCGTTATTACTTTTTTTCTTAAACGACTCAGTATTAGTGCAGGTTCTGTTAAATCATGTTCATTAATAATTTCGTTTAAAAGTGATACGCCAAGCATACTCATAAAGCCTCCAGGAACACCATGCCCTGTACAATCTCCGGTTGCAAAAATAATTTTTTCGTTTTTGCTTGTTATCCAAAAAAAGTCGCCACTAATGATATCTTTTGGCTCAAATAATACAAACGCATCTTTAAAGTACGATTCAAATTCATGCTTTAGAGGCATCATAGCTGTTTGTATTTTTTGCGCATATCTGATACTATCAGTTATTTCTTTGTTTTTAAGATGAATGGTATTGTGTTGTGCTTCGATGATTTGTGTTTTATCAATTAATTGATAATTTTTTAAATTTAAATCAGAATTTAAAGATTGTAATAACTTTTCGGATTTGATTTTTAAACGGTATTGCCATATTGCAAAACCTAATAGGAAGGATAGAATTACCAAGGCAACAACAGATAAAATAATGATGAGTTGTTGTTTTTTGCTTTCAGCGTTTGTTTCTTCTAATTTTTTTGCAGTTTCCAGTTTTTGAATTTCCTGTTTTTTATTAAAATTAAATTCTAATTCTTTTCTTACAATTTCTTTTGTTTTATCAATATTATATAAACTGTCTCTTAACGAAATAAATGCTTTATAATGTAATAATGCTTTCTCCGCATTATGTTGCAAAAGATAGGCATTACTTAAAACTTCATGGGCATCTTTAATAAGGTAAGGTAGTTTTAGTTTTAAACTGGCATCAAGAGCTTGGTTACCATTATTAATGGCAGAACTGATGTTTTTTTGATTATAATTTATCTGTGATAAAACCAGAGTTGCGGATACAGACCCTTCTTCGTCTCCGATAATAGTTCGGATAATTTTACAACTGTCAATATGTTTTGTTGCTAAATCAAATTTGTGAGTATAGTTATAGTTTCGGGCAATATTTTCATGTACATCGGCAATTCTGTTTCTAATATTTAATTGTTTGCTAATGTTTAATGCTAGGAAGTGATAGTTTAGCGCTTTTTCATAATCGCCTTTATTTTGGTAGATCTTTCCAAGATTTGTTAATCGTCCTGAAACACATTGTAAATCATTTATCTCGCGGCATATTTCCAAACTTTTTAATTCGGATTCCATTGCTTTATCTGATTCACCTATATCAATGTATATTTTATATAAACATAAATAAGAATTGGCAAGACCTCTTTTATCTTGTATTCTTTCACGAATGGTAATACTTTTTTGAATGTATTCAATTCCAAGCATGTAGTTCCCTAAATGCGAATAAGTTAATCCTAAAAATGAGTAACAAGCCGCTAAGCCTAATTCATCCTGTATTTCCGTTCTTATATCAATACTTTTTAAAAACAATGCTTTACTTTTTTCATAAAATCCTTTGTCGCTATATATTGACGCTGATAAATAATAAGCATTTGCCAGACCATTTTTGTCGTTAATAGCGTTTGCTTTTGCAAAAACTTCATTTAAAATTTCCTGAGCCTTATTAAATTCGTTGAGGGCACTTAAGGCTTTTGCTTTAATATTTAATGCCTTAATGATGTACCTGTTTTCAGAATCTATTTTTGAAGTATTTGATATAATTGAATCTGCTAAAGCAATAGCTGATTCATATTTACTTTCGTTATAGCAAATGTTTGCTTCATACGATAAAAGAGCAGAGTAGGTAAGTTCTGATGATTTTTGGTTAGATTTTAACTGATAAATTTCAGTTTTAGCGATATCGTATTTACCAGCAATTGTTAAATCAAAAATTTCAGAAAGTTTTTGATTAAGTTCTTTATTCGAATTAAAATAAAAATCAATTAACCATGTTTTTTCAGTATTAGTATTGGTTTGCGAAAAACCAATAGTACTAAAAACCAAAAATAGGATAACTAAAACTTTCATTTTTAATCAAAGATTTAAACGAGTGATTCTACCGGAGTGCAAATGTTATTTTCGCATACATAGCATTTTAATTTGTCTTTAAATATGTATGGTTTGTAAATAGATTTTCCTAAAAGCATACGTAAACATTCCTGCACACCTTCAATAATACTTGGATGTGGATGCATCATATCTGCTAACTCTCTAATTCCCTGATTAGTATGTATTAAATAGGCAACGGCTTGTATGGCAGAGCTGGCATGCTCTCCCACAGCACGCATACCTAAAATACGCATGCCATTATCGTTAGTAACGATGATTTTAAAGAAACCTTTTGTTTTACGCATGGCAATAGCACGGGCATTGGTACTATAATCCAGTTTTACGACTTTATGAGCTAATCCTTTTTTGTTGCAATCCTGTTCGCTCATTCCCACACTAGCTACTTCAGGATTTAAGAACATAATCGTAGAAATATTTTGATAGGATAATGGTTTAATCGTTGGGCCAAACATTCTTACTACAGCATGTCTTGCTTCTCGTTCTCCCACATTTACCAATGCCATTTCAGTAGTTACGTCACCCGCTACGTAAATATTAGATATATTGGTTTGTGTATCATCATCCCAAATGCTGCCTCTGTCATTTAATTTCACACCGGCATTTTCCAGTCCTAATCCTTCTACATTGGCAACCCTACCAACTGATACCAGTGCTTTTTCAACATTAATAATTTCAGTACTTCCATCTTTGTATTCCAACTCATATTCTACCTGACCATTTTTTATTTCCATACGTTTTAAAGATGAACCGTGATGGATAGTGGCACCATGTTTTTCAAGACTTTCACTAATTAATTCAGCAACATCTTCATCTTCAAAAGGTAAAATACGGTCGGCTTTATCAATTAAATATACTTTGGTTCTTCCCATATTTGAAAAGATCGTTGCAAATTCACAACCAATAACACCTGCACCAAGAACTACTAGGCTTTTTGGAAGTTCAGTTAAATTTTTAACACCATCACTCGTCATGATAATTTGCTCATCAATTGGAATATGGGAAAGATAACGAGGTCGGCTACCTGTAGCTATTAAAATATTATCTGCGCTTACAGTTTTAGTGCTGCCATCTTCTTTTTTGATAGAAATAGTATGTTTATCAATAAATGAAGCAGATCCTTTTTCATAAGAAAATAAATCAGTGTCTTGTTTTTGAATTAAATTTAAATGTACTGTCATTTGAGTTTTGCGTTCAAATACAGATTCTTTTAAAGTTCTTACAATGTCGGCATAATCTACTTCATAGTTAGGAATCATTTCACGGATAGAAGACACTTTTTGCGAGTATTCCCATAATGTTTTTGATGTTAAAACACCATCGTAAACTCCAGCTCCACCAATACGTTTTTTTTCAATCAGTAAAACTTTTTTCTTAAAGTCTAAAGCACGCATGGCTCCTGCATACCCGCTGGGACCACCTCCAATAACTATTAAATCGTAATGTTCCATTTTATTTTTTGTTATCGTAATACGTTTTATTTTTAATCACATCATTTGTGTAATTCTGAATGTATGCTTTGCAAAAATTCAATAATTCCTTATCTCCATTATTAGTTGGAAGATTTGATTTTAAAGAGCTATCTGTTTTAAAATTGTATTTCTCCACAAACGCATAGTCCTTTAATATGTAGCAAAAACTATCCTGTACACAACAAAATAATGGGCTACTGTAGAATATTACAGGTTGTGTTTTTGCTGAAAACATACTATTTCCTAAAGAGTAATAAGGTTTGTCGAAATTCAAATAATCTAATATGGTTGGTAAAACATCAATATTTTGAACAGTTCTATCAATCATCGTAGGTGTGATTTCATTTTTGTAAAATATAATAGGAATAGAATGTTGTCCCATGA
>JAEUTR010000584.1 GCA_016787365.1 Bacteroidia bacterium | reverse complement strand
TATACCAAACATAAATGCAATGGCTACAAATTCAGGCGGAACATTAACTACTGCGTTTACACCTTCTTCAACTCAATGGAAATTAGTTAATCTTCCTTCAGGATTGTTAACGATTCTTAATAATAAGCCAAGCGTAAAGTTCAGATTTTTCTTTAAAAGTGATTATTATGTAAATGGATCTAATAATATTTATGTTGATCAGATTAATATAACAGGAAATATTGCTACTTCTATAAATGATTTAGAGGAAGCAATAGAACTGTCGATACACCCTAATCCAACAAATACTTCTTCTACTATTGAATTTGTACCTCAAACTAATTCTTTAGTGAATATATGTGTATATGATATAACAGGAAGAATTGTTGAGAAAGAAAATGTTCATGGAGTTTCTGGTGTTACCAGTAAAATTGAAATTAACAAGTTGTCCCAACTAAATTCAGGTATTTATTTTGTGACATTGGATTTTGATAACCGAAAAATTACTAAAAAGATTATTATTGACTAAGTTTTCTGCTACTAATCAATCTTACCAATTTGATCATGAGTTTTGGAATGAGAGTGAATAAACATTAAAAAATAAAATGATGACCAAAAAAGAATTTTTAAAATCAAACTACTTTAAAATTTTATTATCAGTATTAGGGCTTGTAATAGCAATAGGAATTTGGCGTAATGGGTATCATTTTGGGCAATGGCTACACCAATATATTAATGGATAATGATTTTTAAAGATTTATAAATATGAATTAAAGCTCATTATTTATTAGCACACTTTGAAGCATCTTTTTAAAAGGGGATTGAGAGAGTTTCTTAAAGTTTAAAATGCAAAATAAATAGTGAGCCTTATTCAAAAAAATTAATTCGTTTAAAGTATTCAATTAAGGCATCATTCATTAATCTGTTTTGTTGTTTTGCATCCAGATAAGGAAGGTTTTCTTTTAGTTCCCAGTGAGGCCAATCTTCATCATCTCGACCTTTATATTCATAAAAACCATATGGCGCTAAAACTGTACATACGCCAATATGCATCACTTCTAATTTCTCATCCTTTTTGTAATTCTTGTATGGCTTATCTAATTCCTGTAAACCTATCATAAATAAAATAGCATCATGATCCATTTCTGAACCAAAACGCTCTTTTAATTTATTTTGAAGCAGTTGCCACTCAGATAGTGTTGTTGTCATACTCATCTTCTTCGTCCTCGTCGTTAGTTGGTTTTACTCCTTTTGGTGGTGGAATAAAATATTGCATATTTTCTCCAATATAGTTTAATATGGCTTCCTTTCCTTGTCGTTTTTCAGCACTGGTTTCAAATAATTGTGGTAATTCCCCCCAATAATCCATTAGGCGTTTTTTGTATTTGGCAAAATTACTAGCCCATTGGTTCTTTCCTAATTTATCAATCTTAGTAAAAGCCAAGCAAAATGGAATTTCATGTTCAGTACACCAGTCCATAAATTGCCCGTCGATAGGTTGCAGTTCTAAACGGCTATCAATTAAAATAATAACGCAAATTAAATTTTTACGTTTTGTAATGTAATTGCTTATTAATTCTTCAAATTTATCTAAATTAGTTTTGCTTGTTTTGGCATAACCATAGCCCGGTAAGTCAACCAGATACCATTTATCATCAATAATAAAATGATTGATTAATTGAGTTTTACCTGGTTTAGAAGAAGTTTTAGCTAAGTTTTTTTCATTACAAAGCATATTGATTAACGAGGACTTTCCAACATTACTTCGCCCGATGAAAGCAAACTCAGGCTTATCAGGTGGTGGACAGTGCTTGTTATTAGAACTGCTTTTTAAAAATTTAGCGTTTTTTATTTCCATGATGTCGTACAAGACTTAAAAGACTTTTTGACAAAAGAGAGTCAAGACTTGTTTTATTTTTAATTTATTAATTTAACCTTAATTGTTGTCCCTTTAGTCAAACAGTCTCTTCTATCTCTTTGTCTCTTTCTAAACTCTTTCTCTTAATTCTTTATTGTAAGTTTCAATGTGTCTGTCGGACTTACTTTTGTATATATCTGCAATTGTTACTAAAATTCCTGTTTCCTCTACGCCTCCAAAAGTTGGGTTAATTGCTGTGCCAAATGATAACATCGTACTTGATAAGTTACTATAGGCATTTACCATAGGAGGAATATTTTCTCCTAATGCTCTCACATGCTTATTTAAAATAGCATGTCCTGATTTATAATCTTTACCTTCAATTTCTTTTAAAAATTCTGTAACATCTGTTTTAATATCAATACCATGTATAGGTGTTACTAATTTTTTAGGATCAGGGAAGTAGTATTTTAAAAACGTTAAAATATAATCACGTGCCTGAATATTAAAATCGGTGTACATGGTTACTTTACCATAGTAATATTTCATATCAGGATTATCCACTACAATAGCACCTAAGCCATCCCAAAGATTATCTAAACTAAATAATCCTTTTCTAAATTGTTCGGATGGCTGGTATTGAGGTTGTATAAAAGAACGGCCCAATTCAATCGTATATGGTAGATAATTTTTGTAAAATTCCGGAGAAAAATCAAACAATTCGGTAGTTGCTAGTAAAACTTTTCCATCTTTATACTCCGCATCTCTGCATAAAATAAAGCGGTATGCCCCAACAATTTCAAGATCTTCAGGATTCCAAACCAATAATTGTTGGTATGGATGCGGTCCGGTGTCAAATTCATCAAGGTCACAGGCTAATCCGGTTCCACCACCAGCATGTCTAAATGTTACTTCTCGCAAGCGCCCAATTTCTTTCATGGTGTTAGGCGAATTATGATGAGTAATGATATAAATTTCATTATCACCATTGTTGGTTTTACGTATGTAGCGCTCCTTAGTTAACTCGCTTAAAATGGCTTCGCGAGGTATTTTATCTATGATGTCTTGCATAACTAATATTAAGGCTACAAGATAGCAAAAAATGAGAATTATTATTGATTTACCATGGTATTTGGATGTTAAAAGATATTAACGTTCAGGTATTTAAAATAAGATGGTTTTAATTAAAATTTTACAACTCATTCGTTCTACCTTTAAACTTATGTCACCAAT
>JAEUTR010000583.1 GCA_016787365.1 Bacteroidia bacterium | reverse complement strand
GATACCAAAGCCTTTAGAGATGTGTTTAAAAAAATAACAGGTATGTCACCAGTAGATTACAGAGCAAAGTATAATTAATTATTTCTTTAGCCACATTAGCATATCTACAAACATGGCATTGCTTATAGTGTGAGGTTCAGGATATTCTTTGTAGGTTGCAGTAATACCAATTTGTTTTAAATAGGTGTTGGCTTCTCTCGCATTCGAAATAGGTAGTACATTATCATTAGTGCCATGAGAAATAAAAACTTTTAGATTTTTCAGTTTGTCTTTTGTAGCAATAATAGGTTTCACTTCTTCTAGTAATCGTCCGCTCATTATGGCAATACCTTTAATTTTTTCAGAGACAGTTAAGCCAATACTGTAAGCCATAATTGCTCCTTGACTAAAGCCGCATAAGTAAACACGTTTTTCGTTAAAGGCATGTTTGTTTTTTAAATTATTTATAAAGTCAATAATCATTAAACGGCTAGCTTCTGCTTCAATAGGATTGCCTGTTGGCTTACCATTTTCAAAACTTAAATGATACCAAGCATAGCTGTCATTCTCTAATTTTATAGGGGCTCGCAACGAAATCACTAAAAAGCTATCAGGTAATTGATTGGCAAACGAGAATAAATCTTTTTCATTACTTCTCAAACCATGCATTAAAATAATCACAGGTGGTTTAGCGGATTTAATTTTAGGTTCTTTGAAAATGTAATATAAACTAGGTGTTGTTTTTTGTGCAAAGCTTGTAAAAGCTAAAGCGATAAATAAGATGATGGTTGATAGTAGTTTCATTTATTTTACATTAAAAATTAGGCTTGTCTCTCTGAGCGGAGTCGAAGGGCATATCGAAGGGGCTTCGACTCCGCTCAGCCTGACAAAAAAGTTTATGGTTATGCTTTATCAATTAATACCGATGTCATAGAAAAAGAACCACCAACAACCGCATCATTAAAATAACTTACTTTCTCATTTTTACCACGTAAGGCGATGCTATAAATCATTGGTAAATAATGGTCAGGGCTAGGAGATGATAATTGTAAGGCTTTACTGTATGTTTTATAATTCACTAATGATTTTACATCATTTTCTGAAATCAATTTTTTAAAACTTTCGTTGGCTTCTATAGCCCAATCGTGACCAAAGTGTTCGTTGAAATTCCCACTAAATCTGGCGTATTGAAAATTGTGTACCATATTGCCACTTCCAATAATTAAGACACCTTTTTTACGCAAGCCAGCTAATTGCTTTGCTAAATCGTAATGGTATTGCGTATCTTTTGTATAATCTAAACTTAATTGTACTACAGGAATACTTGCATCTGGAAACATGGGGCTTACAACGCTCCACGTACCATGATCTAAGCCCCAACTTTCATCTAAACCAACGGGTGTTGAAGTGATTATTTTTTTAGTTTCATCCGCTAACCATTTACTGCCAGGCGCAGGGTATTGCACGTCAAATAAAGCTTGTGGGAACCCTCCAAAATCATGAATCGTTTTTGGTTTTTCCATAGCGGTAACGAAAGTGCCTTTTGTTTCCCAGTGGGCTGAGATAACCAAAATGGCTTTTGGTTTTGGTAACGTTTTAGCAATGGCTTTCCATCCTCTCGAAAACTCATTGTCTTCAATAGCGTTCATGGGCGAACCATGACCTATAAATAGTACAGGCATTTCTTCATCCTGTTCGGGTAAGTTATTGGCAAACGATTTAAAATCTCCTAATGTGGTCATAGCAGCTATTCCTAATATTGATTTAATAAACTCT
>JAEUTR010000580.1 GCA_016787365.1 Bacteroidia bacterium | reverse complement strand
CGGTATAATGATTTGATAGAATCTATTACGGATAAAACGATTGTAAAACCAAAGTTGTATCCAACCTTCAAACATTTTTCTAAAATAGAACCGTTGGTGGCAAAACAATTTGTATGTATGGCACCTTCCTCCGTTTGGTTTACAAAACAATTACCAAAAGATAAATGGATTGAACTGTGTAATGCCATTCCAAAAGAAATAACTATTTATTTATTAGGAGGGCCATCAGATAAAATATTATGCGAAGAGATTAAACATAAAAGCAGTCATCAGGATATTCAAATTTTAGCTGGTGAATTATCCTTACTCGAATCGTGTGAGTTAATGAAACATGCTAAAATGAATTATGTAAATGATAGTGGTCCTTTGCATTTAGCATCTGCCGGAAACTCTCCTACAACAGCCTTTTTTTGTTCTACAGTTCCTGCTTATGGTTTTTATCCATTAGCTTATAGCTCAACAGTTATTGAAGTAAAAGATCTTTATTGCAAACCATGTGGTTTACATGGCTATAAAACATGTCCTAAAAATAATTTCAGATGTGGGAATGAAATAGTTTTACCATTATTTAAATAAAGAAAAGGCTCCCTGCTTTTTAATATCTTTATCATTTATATCTTTTGCATTTATAATATAAAAATAAGTACCATCAGGAGATTCTCTATTACTAACTTTGCCATCCCAGCCTTTATTAATATCATTCCATGAAAATAACTGCAAACCCCACCGGTCAAAAATAATAGCATTAAAACTAACGATATTAAACCCTGTTACTTTAAACACATCATTAACCTGATCATTATTTGGAGTAAACACATTTGGAATAATTAAAGCAGGCTCTTCGTTTAAAACAGTAATAATTAAAAAATCAGTATCAAAGCAAGAACCGTTAGATATGTTCAAATATACTGTATATGAACCCGAAACAGAATAAGTTTGAGATGATACTGTTTGAGTAATAGCAGAATTACCATTACCGAAATCCCACATATAATCAACTCCTCCTGAACTGTTGTTTGTAAATTCAACCAGTAAAGGCTTTACGCCGGCAGTTGGACTTGCTGTAATATTGGCATTTAAATTAACTACTATTATATTAATGGTTTGAGTGGAAGTACCGCAATAATTTGTATTTGAAACGGAAACTGTTCCTCCACTTGTAGTAACAACGGGACCCGTTACTGAACTATTTGACCAAGTATAAGGTAGTGAACCACCTGTAACTGTTAAGGTTGCTGTTTCATTTGGACAAATAGTGCCTGATGTGGAAGTTAAATTTAAAACCGGTAGAACTGTTGATGTGATATTTACAGATGCAGTAGCTGTTCCACAGGTATTGGAAACCGAAACTGTTTTAATCCCGGGAGTATTTACAACTATTGTACTTATAACACTTCCTGTATTCCACAAAAAATCAGAAATATTACTAGAAGCTGTGATAGTTGCCGATTGACCGGAACATATAGTTGAGGAAGATGTAGATAGCGAAACTGTTGGAGTTTCCTGAGAATTAATTATTATAAAATCAGATACTGAACCGCAACTGTTTGTAACTGTGGCTGAATAAACTCCAGCATTAGTAATAGATATGGAAGAGGTTGTTGTTCCGTTACTCCATTCATAAATTCCTGTACTACCCGACAAAGATAATGTAACGGTTTGTCCACTTGTACAAATAGAAGGAGATGATGATAACAACGTAATAATCGGAGATGAGTTAACGGAGACGACAGATTTTGCCGTTCCGGAACAACCCGAAAGAGTATAAGTAACTGAATAAGTAATTGTAGAACTTGGGCTAACAGAAATAGTTTGCGTTGTTGCGCCACCCGGCAACCATAAATAAGTCCCACCAATGGCGGAAGGAGTGGCTGTTAAAATTGCCGATTGTCCAGAACATATGGTTTGACTATTAACAGATACTGATACGGTAGATGATGAGTTAATTGTAACTAAAACCGAATCCTTGCAACCAATATGAGAAGTTGAAACTACTTTATAAATTCCCGCACATAAACCGGTTGCTGTAGCCGATGTTTGCCCAATAGGAACAGAATTTGAATCATACCATATATAAGAATACGGACCAATGGAACCTGATGGATTTATTTTTGCAGAACCGTCGCAGGTACAACCTGCATTTACAGTTGTAGCAGTGCCAATAGCAATAGGTGTAATGGGCATGCATCCATTGTTAAACTGTGCGATATATGCTGCATTGGCAGAATTATTAGGTGATCCAGGAGTTTGAGCTCCAGGAGAAGGAGAGGCGCTTCCGCTTGTCCAGTTTGCCTGATTAGTAGGATCAGTGTCATTAAAATAAAACACTTTTTGTCCTCCAGCACCGGCATAATAAATTAAATTATTAGTATTTGCAGTTCCATAGCATACAGAAAAAACTTCGCAACCTGCCAGATTCACAATGCGAGCGCAGTCTCCCGAATTTGCCAATAAAGTCTTAGTCCAGTCTCCCCCTGCTACCCATCCTGAAGATGGATAGCTACAAGCCACTGCTCCTGGTGTTGTTGCATTTGATTCAAAAAGGGATGTATTACTTATTGGCGCAACAATTTTACAATTACCATCAGCCATGTTTATATCATCAGCCGGAATAGCAGGATTTTTATCGGCATCATTATAAATTAAAATAATAGTTCCTAACGGTACACACGCCCAGGTTGGACTTTGAGAAAAACGAATAGCTCCTGAAGCAACCCCTGTACCACTTGTTCCACCATGCAATCCACTATTATCATCAAATATCCACCCTCTGATATCAATACATGGTGGAGTTGTATTGGAACAATTATAAGTTACAGTATTACTAACTACAACAAATTCTACATATTCCTGATTTCCTGAAGTACCATTAGAAACCTCATTCATAATAATGGTTTGTGATTTTACCTGATAATATAAACATGTAAAAACTAATAGAATAAAACGGTTCATATTTTTGTATAGCTAAATATTTAAGGCTAAGTACGCAGTTACATAAAAACTGATAATTACCAAATTGTTATTTTTGAATGATGATTTTGAAATTTTCAGTTTTATAAGGAGTTGTAATTTTTACAAAATAAATACCAGCTGAAATAGAACTCGTTTCAATAATTTCTGCAGAGCTGTTAACTTCTTTTTCTTCTATTAATTGTCCTGACAAATCAAAAAGACCAATAAAACTATTTTTAGGAACTGATCCTTTAAATTCTACAATTAAATTTTGCTGTTGTTGGTAATAAACATATTTCCAGTCATGATTTTTTCTGTCAACACTAATTATTTTCAAATTTTTTATACTCCAGCTTCCTTCTATCGTCGATAATCTATAGTAGGTAATGCCATCATTTGGATCTGTATCCTCTGTATAATAATTAAAATTACGATTGCTACTCCCTAATGGTTTTTGGCTATAAAACTCTCTGAAATTAATACCGTCATCACTTTTCTCAATAATATAATTTTTAATATTTTCTTCTCCCGCTACTTTCCAAAATATATCATTTTTTGAGCTATTTTGAGTGCCATAAAAATCAATTAAAGAAACAGGTAATACTGTGGGGCAATTTAACCCACACGCTCCCGAAAAATTTATAGTATATGTAACAATTTCATCGCCTCTGTCAACTACCCCTCCAACAGTAACCTGTCCTCCGGAAGCAATCATGCTTACTATGCCATTTGCATTAGCACAACCACCATTTATATTTGCGGTTGATGTAGTATAAGTTCCGGATGAAGGATACGTACCACATGTTCCTTGTCCCGCAAAAAGACCCACAACCATAGATGAAGATTGAGAAGAAACCGTTCCCCCGGAATTGGTAATATACAATTGGTCGCCACTATCCATAGCCGAATTTGAACAACCTGTGCCACGTTGTTTATATTCGGCAGTTATTGTAGCCGAACATCCTGCGGGTAAATTATATACCGAAGATACAGATGCTGTATTGCATGCCGGAGAGCTACACCCGCCATTTTCGGTTGCATTGCAAAAAGTTCCAAAACTCGAATATATACTTGCCAAATTACAGGCATTCAATCCTGTTTCTCCACAACCTGCATTAATTTGATTTGACCCCATTGCTCCGCTGACCGTACAAGTTGATGTTCCCGTACAGGTAAGTGTTATGGTTATTGCTGATGAATTAGACCCGATAATATTTGGATTACTGCTGATAATCCTGATTAAATAACCTGTTCCTGAAGCTGTGCCAGCAGGAATTGTAATATTTATAGTACCTGAATTTGAAGTGGATGTTAATGTTCCTATAGTTATCGGTGAAGCAAAACTTCCTCCAGAGTTTGAAAGTTGAGCCGTATAAACATTTCCGCCATTAAAAGTTCCTACTGAAGAAAAATCAACAGTTCCGGCTGCTGTTGCTGTACAACTTGTTAATGCAAAAGGAGATGAACTAACCGTTCCTGTTGTAATGGTATTTGGCGAAACATAACAAGTCCAGCTCACATTATCAATAGAAACTCTTGCCCCGGAAGCACTTACTATACTTATATTAAAGGTTCCTAAAACATTAATATTATTAATCGTTATAGTTTGCGTTGTTGAACTATAAGCTGCAGTTCCAACTAATACTCCGTTTACATATATAGATAAATTTCCCGCAACATCAGCAAAATTTAACTTGGTCACCAAAGTTAAATTTCCTATTCCTCCTGTAACACTATTAGCCGTTAAACTTCCGGCCCTAACAGTTACGGCATTGCCATTTATCACTTGATCAGATCTGGAATCTGTTGCTGACCAAGTAAATCCATTATCTCCTGTCCATGTTTTGGTATTGTAAGTACTATTACTTGCCAAATTTCCAAATGTTTCACTCACACAAGGTCCATCAGTAACTGTTAAAACACGAACGGATGTTGTTGCTGAACCACAGGCATTTGTTACAATACATTGGTAGGAATAACCACTCATACTTAAAGGAGTATTTGTAATAGCTAAACTGGAAGTGGTTGCTCCCGAATACGTTGGATTTGTTCCTCCATTTGAAATATTTGAAAATCCTGACCCTGAATTTTCCTGCCATTGATAGGTTAATCCACTTCCCGTAACCCCGGCAACAAACGTGGCAGTTCCCGAAGTTGTTATATTGGCATTCACCGGCTGAAGGGTAATGCTTGGCGCAGCATTAACAACTAACGTTGATGTTCCTGATGTTGCCGTACATGATGCTGTGATATCAGTAACCAAACAACGGTAATAATATGTAGAAGCTGTAGTTACAGTTAAAACAGACGTATTGGAACCTGAATAAACCGCTCCCGCGGGTACTGCATTTGTAACATTACTCCAACCTGATGAGCCATTAGCACTTGCCTGCCATGTATATGAATTTGATGCGACCGAGCTATTAACACTCATGGAAGTAACACTTCCTGCACAAAACGTTTGTGTAGCAGGCGAAATGGTTGTGGTTGGTACTGTACATGAAACGCATGTTCCTGATAACACAAAATTATCAATGTTCCATTGCTCATTTGAATCATCATCAAATGAAATTCTGATCACTAAATTTGTAACAGTAGGTAATCCTGTAACTGTAATTGTACTATAGCCATCTGTCGTTCTAGCTGCCCCTCCTGCCGGCGCAAATACTACCGGCGTTATATTTCCATCATAAGCTGTAGAAGCAATGCCTGTTCCTGATGTAAATCCCCAATAAGCATTTGAATTACCATTAATCTCCAACGTATTATAAAAAGTTGT
>JAEUTR010000576.1 GCA_016787365.1 Bacteroidia bacterium | reverse complement strand
ATATTTTGCTCACACCGGACAATATAGTATTGCAGTTCCTGCTCAAAAGTCTTTAACTACTAGTAAAAAAATCACAAGTGCTCCTTGTACAACTGCGTTTTCACCACTTTGTAGTTATGTATTAACTTGCAATGATTTTATTTATCCTTTCAGTCCGATTTCTAATGCAGTAAGTTCTAAAAAATATGTATTATCTTATTGGGTAAAAGAGCTTAGAGCCTCAACACCTGTTTTTACGCCAGTCCTTAAATATCAGAATTCGGTAATTAATGTTTCCTTATCCGGCGGTTCTGGTTCTATCATTCCTGTTTCAACAAATAGTAGTGATATAATTGATGGTTGGCAACGTATCGAATATATATTTAGTATTCCTGCGCTTGCTTCAGGGAATATAAATATTACATTAACTAATACAAGTCCCACTTCGTCTGGGGTTGTGAGTTTCTTTGACGATATCCGCATACATCCATTTAATAGTAATATGAAATCTTTTGTGTACAATCCGGTTACTTTAAAATATACAGCCGAATTAGATGCAAATAATTTCGCAACTTTTTATGAATACGATGAAGAAGGCAGTTTGGTGAGAGTGAAAAAAGAAACAGAAAAAGGTATAATGACGATTCAGGAAACTAAAAATCACACAAAACGATAATGAAATTTTTAGCTACAGTAATATATCTATTGTTTAATCTATCATTAGTGATAGGGAATACTCCTATGGAGAAAGCTAAGGTTGATTTTAAAAAAGTAAACCTCACTTATTCAGCTACACCGGCTTTTTCGTTGGATATTCAGTATAGCGTTTTTGATAATCATATTGGAGGTAATATGATAGAACAAAAAAACGGGCAATACTTTAAAAGTAGGGGACTTAGCTACACCAAAATATTAAATATCGAAACGATTGTAAATGCAAAAACCACCGTTGTAGTAAATAATGATGAAAGTGTATTGTTAATAACGGATTCAAAAAAAATTGAGCTATCTCCATTACAAACCAATATGGATACCTTATTGAAAATGTGCTCGAGTATTACTACAAAAGATATAGGAACCACAGAAAGGTTTTATTCTTTGAATTTTGGAACTAATTCTAGTAGTGAGTTTTCCAGAATAGATGTTTACATCAATTTATCAAATTTTACTATCAAAAAAATAATTATGTTTTATAATGATGGTATGTCATTAAATCAAAGCGATTTTTATGCTGAAGAAAAAAAACCTCGATTAGAGATTACTTATAAAACGTTTAAGATAGTGACTAATATAAATGAATCTCTTTTTTCTGAATCAACTTATATGGTTTTAAAAGATAACCAATATAAGGGTATCGGAAAATATTCTAATTATAAAATTATTAATCAATTGCAATCTGCTAGGTTCAAAAAAAAATAAAACTATATGGCTAGTAAAAAAATATCTTATATGAAACTGATGTTATTCATTAGTTTGTTTTGTGTTGCTTTAAATAATCCTTTATTTGCATCTCATGAGGTTGGTTCAGCTCGATTAAAAGGCTCAAACATTACGTTAAATAATGCTGTTTTTATTCAGGATAATAAATATCCTTCTATTGCAGCTTTATCTACTGTTAGTTCATGGGGTTTTTATGATGCTTCTTTTAAAAATAAATTAATTTTAGGAATAGATCGATACAGTACTCTTGTTGAATCCGATTTTGTTGCTACAATTACAGTTGAAATAACATCAACATTACCTCTGGCATTGGGAGGTGGAACCAATGTTGTAACAAAAACATTATCAGTAAGCTATGAGGGAAAAAATGATCACAAATCAACGACTCCTCATGCTTCAATTAATGAGGATGTTTTTACATTTACGAACGGATATGCTGTAATAGTAAAAGTAACAGGTATTTCTATATCTATTGCCGGTGGAGCGCCATCAACTACAGTGCCTCAAAATGTGTATCTTCAGGTGGAAACCGATGCTGAGCGTTTTTATCCTTTAGCGCAAAATGTTACTCCTTGTACTGGTACCAATGATTTTAAAATTATTTATGATCAAAGTTCGGATGAGTTTGAAATTTCGTGGACAAGAATTAATGGAGCGGAGCAGTATGATTTGGAATGGTTATGGTTAGATGCCGAAAAAAATAGTTTTTGGACAAATAATCCTCAGATAGATTTTAGAAATAATTCTACACGAATCCGAACTAGTCAACAATCATACAGAATCAGTAATGTTTTTGAAAAAGGATATGTATTTTTCAGATTAAGAGGAGTTGGGAAATCCGGAATATTAGCCAATACCTTCGACAAAGAAGTATACTCACCTTGGTCTTGGGAAGATTTGATACCGGGCGCGACACCTTCCTTACCCCTTAGTCCATTAAACTCAACGATTTATACTACATCACCGTCTATTTTATATCCAA
Organism: Bacteroidia bacterium; assembly: GCA_016787365.1. Classification (GTDB taxonomy): domain Bacteria; phylum Bacteroidota; class Bacteroidia; order B-17B0; family Aurantibacillaceae; genus UBA4416. The sequence continues at coordinate 4,105 of JAEUTR010000576.1, read as the reverse complement.
GTACTGCAAATTCAAATTTATTTTATGTGCCTATTGATGGATTAACGGCAATCAGCGGAAGTGTACCACCAATTCACGAATTCACGAAAAGCTGGCAATATAAAGCTTCTTATGCTGAAGAAGGTAAGAAAAAAGAAGTAATTAGTTATTTTGACGGAACCTTAAGAAATAGGCAAAGTGTTACTAAAAATAATTCTGATAATAATGTAATTGTAGGAGAAACATATTATGATTATAATGGCAGGGCAGCAGTTCAGGCATTACCTGTTCCTTTGCCTGAAGCTAAAATTAAATTTTATCAGTATAATGTTGGTAGCAAATCGGGTTTTAATATTTCAGAATCAACACAATTACCTTACGGTAAGGCAGATTTTGATCTCGATGCATCTGGTAATACTTGCTACGTAGATGCATCAGAATTAGATACTGATTATGGGTCTTCAAATTACTATTCAGGTAGTAACCTACATAAGCAATTTGCTCAAGGTTATGTGCCGGATGCCGAAAAATTTCCTATATCTCAAACAGAGTATACAAATGATAATACAGGTCGTATCTCAAAACAAGGTGGTGTTGGTAAAACCCATCAGTTGGGAAGCAATCATGAAACTAAATACTTTTATGGAACTCCAGAACAAATTGAGTTAGATAGATTGTTTGGCTCGGAGGTTGGATATAATAAGCATTATAAGAAAAATATGGTAATTGATGCTAACGGACAAGTATCTATTAGTTATATTGATCAGGAAGGTAGAACAATAGCTACCGCATTAACAGGTCAGGCTCCTAATAATTTATCCGCCTTAACTAATACGGCAGGTACAGTTCCTTTGTATTCAGTGCCAACGGCAACAAATGTTATTGATGCTGATTTATTGAATAAAGCAAATTTAAACGATTTTGATACAGGTTTGGATGATAACGATAGAATAGGAGATGAGTTAGTGTTCTCTAAAAAAATTCTTGTACCAACAGCAGGAACTTACACAATTAGTTATGATTTAAAAGGAACATCTTATACCTATAGTTGCTTACCATCTAATACTTGTTATGATTGTGTTTATGATTTAGAAATTGATATTTATGATAATTGTAAACATAACCCGAATGGTTTTACAACTATTACCAAAACCTTAGGTAATATTATTCCAGAATCTTTCCCTTCGTCTAGCAATGTATTAAATGTGGCCTGCGATCAGGAAGTGGAGTTCTCTACCTCTCAACTTAATTCAGGTGGAAATCATTTATTGGTGGAATTAGAGCAGGGAGAATATACCATCACTAAAACACTTAAAATAAATAAGGAAGCATTGTCTTTTTATTTGAACGAATATTTAAAAAGTGATTGTGTAAAATCTGTAGAAGATTTTAAAGAAGGTTTAGAACCGGATATAACTGGTTGCAGTATAACCTGTGATGAATGTGTTGCTGCATTAGGAACACTTGCAACATATACATCTACTGGTAGAGGAAGTGCTGAAGATTTTTATGAAGAATATAGAGTATGTAAAGAACCTTGTGAGTATGTAAGTATGTGTGATGCATCTTATATTACAATGCTTGCTGACGTTTCTCCTGGAGGACAATATGGCGATTGGGAGGATAATAATGGGGAATGCGATCCATCATTACATACATTATCTGTTTATAATGAACAAAATCAGTTACCAAAAATTAAGAATTTTAATTTGTCCTATAAGACACCTAATTGGAGAAACCCTTTTTATAGAATATCTAATTATTGTAATTATAGTAATGTGGCACTTTCTTTTGTTCAGGAATACAGAGATGAAGACGGTTCATTATCAAAAGTAAATATTACCAGAATGCCGGATGTAGGAGGTTTTCCTGTTTATTCTCCGCCAATAAATTCTACCGTTACAGTTCCTGCTTCTGTAAATGTGGGCGATAATTTTTTAGTATTGCCTCAACAGTTAAAAAATGTCTCTGACTTTATAGCTAAATGGAAAAATAGTTGGGCAAAATCTTTAGTATTTTATCATCCGGAATATCCATATTACGATTGGTGTTTAAGAAACAGTACTGATACATTACAAACGGCTTATCAGGTTTCTGTTTCTGATGGAACCGTTACAACATCTAATTATATAAAATCCAGTGATAATTATGACTCATTGTTATTGGTTACAGATGATGTTTTAAACTTAACAACTCCTAATTTAATTAAATTATGTAATCCTATTAATATAAACACATCTTTAACACATTATGATCCTTATTGGTCTGAAAACGGAAAGTATTATGATAATAATGGTGTATATCCTCAAACTACAGTAGGACCGCTTAAATTGCAATTAAATAATACAGCCGGATTATCTTTTCCATGGAATAATATATACAAAAACGCTTATACCAGATTTACAGACTATCAAAAATCAACGATTAGTTTGCCTGTGTTTGCAGCATTAATTACTACAAGCTGTGTCATTCAATATGGACAACAAATTGATCCTAATCAATTAGGATGTTTAAGGGATGTATTAAATACAACTTCAGGAACAACATTTTCAATATTAAGTCTTAAGCAGTCGTCTGCTGATCAAATATTGGTGAGATTACCGTCTAATTTACAAAATAAATATTGGGATAATTTTAGAATGATGTATTTATCATTGAAACAGGAAATGCAACAAGAAGCAGCAGAATCTTATGCCATGAACGGAGACTACAGAGGTTGCAATGATGGTATAGGAGAATCCGGTTTTGATCCTTCAGCAATGACTGTGCCTTTTACTCATTATTGTAATTTTTCTAGCTCATTCAGCTATTTTTCTGATTATGACGAACAGTGGTTTATCCCATTCTCTATGGCTAATGAACCTCAATATTGTAATGTATTTACAGGTAATTTATATTCAGGTAAAATCAAACGTTTTCCAAATGCTAAAAATGCTACAGATTTAGGAAACAGTTTAAGTGCCGGTGATCCGGGAGCATCTATTTATGCAAGCACGGGCTTGTGTCCAAATGCTTTTTATTTTCAAACTTTAATTAATGCTTTAGGAACATCTAGTCAGTTAAGTAATTCTACTATTAATCTCTCTGCTGTTCCCGAATTTAATCAGGATTTATATAAAGTTTTAAATGGTAATTCTATTCCTTCAACTTATATACAGGCTAATTGGACAAACACAAGCACAACAGCCTTATCCATTTCTGCAAATATGCAAATCGGAACAAATCCTACCTGCACATTTAATTTAAACTTACCAACTACCTACACAACCGGAACGGTTTCATCGCCAATTACAAACACATCCTTATTTACGTTTGCAAATACAGGAACCGGTTCAGGAAGTACTTACTCTTTTTTAAGATTATATCATTTAGTGCCAACAACTAATTCGGGTGGTACGTATAATTTTACAATTATGGCTGATATTGCTTTTACATCAGGTTCTTCCTCAACGTTTACTACCGTTGTTTTAAACGGATCAACCTGTATACCATTAACGGGTTGTTCTTTTACGCCGCCTTGTAAACCAAATATTGCAGCTGTTGCTATGCAAAAATTATTAAATGCAATTGCAGCAACCGGAAACATGTGTTCAGCATCGCCATCTTCTCCTATTTATTTAAATCATCCTTCATTACAACCATTTTTTGTAAATTCTTTTGGCTCATTATTAGGATCCGGAAACTGGAAATGGCAAACAAATGGGGCTAGTAATTCATTTATTATTAAAGATGGATCTGGTTCTAGTCCAAATCCAAATACAATCGAAATTAATCTTGGAACGTTACCATGTTTAAGTTCAGGAAACTCGTTTTCCTTTTCAGATATTACAGGAAGTGCATCAAATACCAATGGGTTTAATATTAATATAAAAACATTTAGCTCAGGAAATATTACTAACTCCAACACATCAGGTACTGTTCTTTTAAATACTCAACCACTTAAAATGGGAGAATGTGATTTTGATATTGATAAGTGTAATACAATTCCTCACCACATCAAAGAGGAAATGGAGGCATTTTTATTAAATAGTGCGACTGGGACTATTTTACAAAGTTCGAATACCAATTTAACGACTAATTATAATTTTGGAAGTAATATGCGCTCGCAACTTGCGGATGTATACCA
>JAEUTR010000542.1 GCA_016787365.1 Bacteroidia bacterium | reverse complement strand
AAACTTACATAATATTTAGGAAAGCAGAAATCAAAAATGTTGACCACTGATTTCGCAAATATTCACAAATTCGATTTGTGTGTTAATCTGCGAGATTAATGGAATAAAAAATAATATCATGCAAAAGCAAATTGTAATTATAGGTTCGGGAGTAGCTGGTTTAGCGGCAGCAGTAAGACTTGGAGCTGCAGGACATAAAGTAACGGTAGTTGAAGCAAACGACTATGTTGGCGGCAAATTAACTGCAAAAATGATTGGGCGATACCGTTTTGATTTAGGCCCTTCAGTATTTACCATGCCACATTTAATAGAAGAACTGACTGCTATCAGTAAACAAGACGAAAAATTTGAGTATTTAATTTTAGATAAAATATGCAACTATTTTTATGAAGACGGTACTACTTTAACCGCCTATCCTGATAAAGAAAAATTTGCCACCGAAGTTCAAAATAAATTGGGAGAAAGCAAAGAATCCGTTTACGAACAATTAAAATATAGTGCAACAGCTTACGATTTAATTGGCGAATTATTTATGGAACAATCCTTACATAAATTGTCAAATTTTTTAAACTTAAAAACAGCAAAAGCCATCATAAATATTGGAAAACTGAAATTGAATAAAACTATGAACGAGGTTAACAGTGCTCGTTTTAAAAACAAAAAAACAGTTCAACTATTTAATCGCTTTGCTACTTATAATGGTTCTAATCCATTTCAAGCGCCTGCGCTAATTAATATCATTTCTCACTTAGAGCACAACATAGGTGCTTTTGCTCCAAAAGGTGGTATGCATGACATTACCATGCATCTTTATAATTTAAGCATAAAACTAGGAGTAGAATACAAGATGAATACTCGCGTATTACAAGTGAAAACTGAAAACGATTGTGCAACTGGTGTTATTACTAATAACGGAGAACTAAAAGCAGACATTGTTGTAAGTGACGTAGATATTAAACATTTATACACAAAATTGCTTGACAAAAAATATTATCCAACTAAACTCATGGCGCAAGAAAAATCATTATCTGGCTTGATATTTTATTGGGGAATCAAAAAAGAGTTTAAAGAACTGAGTTTGCATAATATTTTATTTAGCGATGACGGAGAAGCAGAATTCAATAGTTTCTTCAAAGACAAAAAACCTTATCATAATCCATCCATATACATTAACATTACATCAAAAGTAACACCTACCGATGCTCCGGAAGGTTGTGAAAATTGGTTTGTTATGGTTAACGTTCCTCATAATGAATCCGGAGAACCGGTAACTTATGTTGAGGAGATGAGAAAGCATATCGTTACAAAAATTAATCGTGTTTTAAAAACGGATATTGAACAATACATAGAAATTGAAGAGCATTTAGACCCCTACTTAATTGAACAACGCACCAGTTCTGCTGGCGGTTCACTTTACGGAAACTCATCCAATAACAAATATGCCGCCTTTTTACGCCATGCCAACAATAGCAGTAAAATAAAAAACATGTATTTCTGTGGCGGAAGTGTACATCCAGGTGGCGGAATTCCTTTAGGATTGTTAAGTGCTAAAATTGTAAGCGAAATGATTGCTGAGAAAAACTAAAATAGGAATGCACAAATGATATAAGTCACTTTAATGTTATTTTTTGCGTGATAAGTGTCAGATAAGCAACTTATTTATTGACTATCTTTAGTGCATGAAAAAAGTATTCATTCTTTCGTTTAGTTTTTTAAGTCTATTATTTTCTTGTAAAAAAGAAAAAGAATCCATTCAAGTAACCAGTAGCGACATTACAGAATCGGTTTATGCTTCGGGTAAAGTGAAGGCTATTGATCAATACAATGTTTACTCTACAGTTAATGGCGTTCTACAAAACATTATTGTGAATGTAGGTGATAATATTACTAAAGGACAAACCCTTTTAGAAATTGATAACCTAACCTCTGAACTAAATACTGAAAATGCCAGAATTGCTTTAGATTTAAGCGCAGAAAATAACCGAAAAGGTTCAGACAAATTAGAAGAGATTGAACTAAATGTAAATTTGGCTCTAGAAAAATTACAACTAGATTCTTCGCTATTCTTTCGTCAGAAAAAATTATGGGAACAAAACATAGGCACAAAATTAGATTTTGAACAAAGACAGTTAGCCTATAACAACTCCATCGTTAATTATGAAACTGCAAAAAAAAGATTAGCTCAATTAAAAACACAACTACAAAATGAATTTAAACGCGCTAACGTAAATTACGATATCAATCAAAAATTATTTAGTGATTACTCTATCAAAAGTTCCATTAATGGCAGAGTATATGATATTTTAAAAGATCGCGGTGAATTGGTAACACCACAAACTCCGTTGGCTGTGATAGGAAAAGCTGATACATTTTTATTGGAATTAGCAGTTGATGAAAATGACATTATAAAAGTTAATACTGGTCAAAAAGCTTTGATAACCATGGACAGTTACAAAGGAGAAGTATTAGAAGCTATTGTTGACAAAATTTATCCCATCATGAATGAACGCACAAGAACTTTTGTAGTTGAAGCTCATTTCATAAATGCACCAAAAAAATTATTCCCAAATTTATCAGCCGAAGCTAATATCATCATTCAAACCAAAAAAAATATCATCACTATTCCTAACAATTATATAGTTGATGGAAAATATGTATTTGTTGATGGTAATGAAAAACGAGAAGTAAAATTGGGGTTGAAAGATTACCAAAAAACAGAAGTGTTGGAAGGATTAAAAGAAAACGAAACCATTTATAAACCATAATCCATTGAACGCCAAATTAATTATAGATATTGCCATTAACTTAATTCGTGCGCGACTAAAACAATCTATTGTTGCGGCCGTAGGTGTAACCTTTGGGATTGCTATGTTTGTTACACTTCTAGGATTTATGAATGGATTAAACAATCTATTAGATGGGTTAATGCTGAACAGAACTCCTCATGTGAGATTGTATAATGAAGTAAAGCCTAGTGCAGACCAACCCGTTTTAATTTCAAAAGATTATAAAAACAATACAAATTTTATCCAGTCTATAAAACCAAAAGACAGAGGAAGAGAAATTTATAATAGCAAAGCCATTATTAATATTTTAAAACAAGACAAACGCGTGATTGATGTGGCTCCAAAAGTTACAGCTCCAGTTTTCTTTAATACTGGTTCTATTGAAATTACTGGCGTTGTAAATGGCATCGATGTACCTGCTGAAGAACATTTATTTAAAGTAAGTGATTATATCATTGAAGGGAATGTATTTGATTTGAATAATGAAAACAATACCATCATTATTGGAAAAGGTTTGGCGGAGAAAATGCTTGTAAAAATCGGTGATGTCATTAAAATCACAACCATTAAAGGAGGTTTAGTGAGTTTAAAAGTGGTTGGTATTTCACAAATTGGCATTGCGGAAATTGATAATACCATGAGCTACACGTCTTTAAGAACGGCGCAAATGTTGTTAGGAGAATCTGCAAGCTACATCACAGACATACAAGTGAAA
>JAEUTR010000481.1 GCA_016787365.1 Bacteroidia bacterium | reverse complement strand
ACCGTACTGCTATTTTTTAGGTTTTCGGAATATTTAAAAGCATTTTCAATAAAAGGAATAAATAACATAGGTTCAATTAGCAATGAATCTATTTCTCCAGATACTTCATATTTTACATAATTTATATTTGAACTTCTTATTTTTTGCAATTCAACATACTTACCTATATATTCTAACTCGGCATTTAAAGGGATTTTTGATGTATTGGTCTCATATAAAGTAAATCTCATGATGTCGGATAATTTATTTAAATATGCCGAAGCGCGAGATGGGTCTTTATGAATTAGAGTGTCAATATTATTTATAGTATTAAAAAGAAAGTGGGGATTAATTTTTGATTTAATTAGCTCTAATTCTGTATCATAATTTTTACGATTAAGCTCTTCCTTTATAGTTATATCAGAATAACTTGTGATAAAACCGCGTATAATAGTGGCAACAACGCCATGGAATAGTGTTATTAATATAATTACAAATGAGATTGAGAAAAAAGAAATTAATCCATCGTTAAAGAGTGTTTTCTTTCCAAATATTACACTAACTAAAAGTGATGTTAAGATTGAAATAATTGTAACTGCTGATAATCCGGAAAGAATCATACTGCCAATCTTTTTTTTAAGAAAGTATTTTGGAAATAAGTATTTGTAAAAAAAATAAAATCCCATTAACGATGGGATAAAGCATAAACAAAAAAGAGGAGACATCAACAGTAAATGAACATAGTTTTTTATGTTTAATGTACCTTCAAGTTTTAAACTAACTAAAACAAATAATGAAATTAGTGTAAAATATAATAGCCAATATCCAATATGTATAACAACTACAGCAGTTTTTTTCATCGTTAAATTTTAGTGTTTTTTTTATTTAAAGATTTGGGTGATGTGCGTTGTTTTTAATCCAATGACTGTTCTGTTATTATTTAAAATGTATTCTTTAGTGAATAGGATTTCGTTATTCATAAATTGAATTTCCTTTATAAAATTACAAAACATTTTTTGTTTTTTTTGGGAATGAAAAAAATGATTTACTATGATATTTAAACATAAATATAATGTAATTTAAAAGTGAAAAACATAAAAAATAGAATATAGCCCAAGCTTGAATATTTACATCTGAACTTATCCTATTGTCAGCTTTTAAAAATTGTAAAGATGCATAACAATATGGAAAAATATAACCATGTGCCCAGCTCATAGCAAATAATGATGCAACTAACATAATGAGACCCACACCTATTGAAATTATAAAATTTTTGACATGTAGGCTTAATAAATATTGAATAGCTAAAATAGGCAAGCAGTCAATAAAAAAATTGAGAGTAGATGATGCGTATTCCCATACAGGAAATTGTTCTTTAGGATATGGAACGTCAGAATAAATAATTGAGGGAATTAAGCCTGTGAGATAGATACCTAAAGTAAAAAGAATAAAAAATTGGAGTAGAATAAAAATTACTACAATATATTTTACTAAAAATATTGAAGATAGGCTTTGGGGTGAAGTAAATAATTGCTTCCACCCATTATTTCTGTATTCAATTTGTGTTATTAAACTTGCAGCAAGAATTATACCCATCGGTAGCAAAAATATTGATAAGTATTGCCATGATTGAAGAAATAATTTCATCCAAATTCCATCGGATGAATTCCCCATTATGGTTTTGTTGTGTTGCACCAATCTGAGGATAATAATAATTACAGGGATAAATAAACCACCTACAATTGTTAGCCAATTGACCGCACTTTTACTTTTTTTAAGCCATTCGCTTTGTAAACTTCTAATTAGTTTCATTTCTATTTTTTTAAAAGGTTCATAAATGCAGATTCAAGGTCTGATTTTTTAGTTACTACTTCATAAATATTTATATCATGCTTCACTAATAATTTTATGAAATTTGCTGTTTCGGATTCAGAAGAAATACTTACTTCTATACCATTTTCAATAAACTTGGAAGAGAGGTTTGTTGGTACAAGTTCTTTTACTTTTATGTTATCGGACGACTTGATAATTATATGTGTAAAATTGTCCTGCATT
>JAEUTR010000467.1 GCA_016787365.1 Bacteroidia bacterium | reverse complement strand
GGTACATGGATGACGATTTGTGTGGTGGTGATTTGATGATGGTTGTAAAGAATAATTATTTTTGGTTAGACGAGAAAACAGAAGCAGGATTTATTGCAAATGGAGATAGTTTACAAATTAAAAAAATTACTGCCCGAAGAGAATTATACGGTTTTAATTTTGCAGAATGCATCGTTGAATTATGTGATTATCCGGACTCACCGGAGATTACGCTCAACTTATTATTAGATTCCATAAACACTGACACTTCGGCTTTAACGAAAGAACAACAACAGTTTTTATTTGAAGCAGTAATGGAAGATGTTGCAGATCAACCTATCAAAGGCTTACGAATGGCCTATTTAAAAAAGAATCCCTATTTCAATGCTTTGCAGGTGAAATTTAATTATTCCGTTACCTGCCACAAAGCTCAGGGTGGGCAATGGCCATGCGTATTTATTGACCAGGGTTATTTAACCAAAGAAATGCTTAATGTAGAATATATTAGATGGTTATATACGGCATTTACAAGGGCTTCCGAAAAAGTTTATTTGATGAATTTTTCGGATGAATTTTTCGAGTAAGACCTGAAAGGTTTCAAAAATCTTTCAGGCCTAAAAAAAGACATCGAAAAACGGGAAAAAGCTTCAAATTATTTTTAATTTAATAGCAATTAAAGTATAGCAAAATCGTTATATTCGCATGATACAATTTGCAGTTTAAGAATGACGACTCTTACCAAGAAAATACAAATGGTTGACTTAAAAGGTCAATACGAAAAAATAAAATCAGAAGTTGATGCAGGCATACAAGAGGTAATAAATTCTACTGCATTTATTAATGGGCCGGCTGTAAAAGAATTTCAGGCTGATTTAGAAAAGTATCTTCATGTAAAACACGTCATTCCATGTGCAAACGGAACCGATGCTTTGCAAATTGCCATGATGGCATTAGATTTAAAACCAGGCGATGAAGTTATTACTGCCAGTTTTACTTATGTTGCAACAGCAGAGGTAATTGGATTATTAGGATTAACGCCTGTATTGGTGGACGTGTATCCTGATACATTTGATATTGATATTGAAGCCATCGAAAAAGCAATCACTCCAAAAACAAAAGCGATAGTGCCTGTGCATTTATTTGGACAATGTGCCGATATGGAGCGCATTATGGCTTTAGCAAAGAAACATAATTTATATGTGATTGAAGATGTAGCCCAAGCTATTGGTGCAGACTATACATTTAGCGATGGCAAAAAAGCAAAAGCTGGAACTATTGGAACTATTGGTTGTACATCATTTTTTCCAAGTAAAAATTTAGGCTGTTACGGAGATGGTGGAGCTATGTATACAAACGATGATGTATTAGCTAAAAAATTACGCATGGTTGCTCATCATGGGCAAAGCGTGCAATATATTCATGATGTTTTAGGAGTAAATTCTCGTTTAGACACGATACAAGCAGTTGTATTAAAAGCAAAATTAAAACACTTAGATGAATATGCTGCCGCGAGAAATAAAGCAGCTGACTATTATGACAAAGCCTTTGCAAATCATCCAAAATTAAAAACTCCTGTACGAGCAAAAAATTCAACTCATGTATTTCATCAATATACCCTTCAATTAAATGGGGTTGATAGAACAAAATTAAGAGAACAATTATCTGAGCGTGGTATACCGGCGATGATATACTATCCTATTCCATTGCATGAACAAAACGCTTACAAAAGCGAGCGCTTTAAAAAAGGAGATTTTCCTGTGACAGAAAAATTATGCACAACGGTCTTATCGCTGCCTATGCATACAGAAATGGATGAAGAAACATTGAAATACATTTGCACAAACCTTTTAGAATTAGTTAATTAGTCAAAAAAATGGAAAATAAATTCAATGAAGATTTTTTAAAAGCTGATGAGCTAATTAAAGATAATAAAATCTCAGAGGCCTTGGGTTTATTACAATCAATTATTTTAGAAGAGCCAAGCTTTGGCAAAGCTCATAATCATATTGGTTGGATATATGAAACAAAATTAGGAGAACATAATAAAGCTGAATTGCATTATAAACAAGCAATAAAATCAGAGCCAACCTATCATGCCTCTTATGTTAATTATGCATACTTGTTATCGGGTCAGAATAGATTTGAAGAATTAAAAAAGCATCTTGAACATTGTTTAAACGTTCATACCATCAATAAATCCACCATATATAATGAATATGGAATTATGTATGAATTACAAGGAAACAATAAAGAAGCTGTAAAGGCATTTAAAAAAGCTAAACAATATTGCCTGGATATAAAAACAATGGAAACATATGATACAAGCATACAACGTTGTATAAAAAAAGCTGGCTTTTTAAAATCACTTTTTTGGTAATAGAAAAAAATAAAATTATAACAGATTAAAATAAAATATGAAAGTAGCAATTGTAGGAACAGGATATGTTGGATTAGTAACAGGCACGTGCTTTGCAGAAGTAGGTATGGATGTTACGTGTATCGATATCGATCAAAATAAAATTGACAATTTACACAAAGGTATATTACCTATATATGAACCAGGTTTAGATGAAATGGTAACACGTAACGTTCAAAAAAAACGTTTACACTTTTCAACATCTTTAAAAGATAGTATACAAGGTGCTGAAGTAGTTTTTATTGCTGTTGGTACTCCTCCTGATGAAGATGGTTCTGCTGATTTAAAATATGTATTAGCCGTGGCAGCCAGTGTGGGCGAACATATGCAACATCCTTTGGTGGTTGTAACCAAATCGACTGTGCCGGTTAGTACTGCTGAAAAAGTAAGAAAAGCGCTAGCCGAACAATTAGCTAAACGCAATTCTAATTTAGATTTTTATGTGGCTTCCAACCCTGAATTTTTAAAAGAAGGTGCGGCTATTGAAGATTTCATGAAACCCGATAGAATTGTAGTTGGAGTTGACAGACCAGAAGCCGAAGAGTTAATGCGTAAATTATATAAACCGTTTTTAATGAACGGACATCCAATATATTTTATGGATATCCCTTCGGCAGAAATGACAAAATACGCAGCGAATGCTATGTTGGCAACTAAAATTAGTTTCATGAACGATATTGCAAACCTTTGTGAAATTATGGGTGCTGATGTAAACATGGTACGTAAAGGAATCGGTAGCGATGCGCGAATTGGAACTAAATTTATTTATCCGGGAGTTGGTTACGGTGGAAGTTGTTTTCCAAAAGATGTGAAAGCATTAATTAAAACAGCCAAAGAAAATAAATACGACATGCGTATTTTAAATGCTGTTGAAAATGTGAATGAGAGCCAAAAAGAAGTATTATTTGACAAAGTAAAAAATCACTTTAATGGCGATTTAAAAGGTAAGAAATTTGCGCTGTGGGGTTTATCGTTTAAACCAAAAACGGATGATATGCGTGAAGCTCCATCATTAGTAATTATAGAAAAACTATTAAAAGCTGGCGCAAGTGTTGTGGCTTACGATCCAGTGGCAATGAAAGAAGCTAAACACACATTGAAAGATACCATTGAGTATGCAACAGATATGTATGATTCATTAAATGGTGCAGATGCATTATTAATTGTAACTGAATGGCCAGAATTTAGGGTACCTGACTTTGAAGAAATTTCTAAACGTTTAAACCAAAAAGCATTGTTTGACGGAAGAAATATTTTCGATCCTCAGGATATGAAAAAATTAGGGTACAACTATTACTGTATTGGAGTTAGAACAAATTAGCAAGAAACGACATTATGCAAAAAAGAATATTAATTACAGGAGCAGCAGGATTTTTAGGTTCACATTTATGTGACCGTTTTATTAAAGAAGGAATGCAAGTAGTTGCCATGGATAATCTGGTAACGGGCGACTTAAAAAACATTGAGCATTTATTTAAATTACCTCAATTTGAGTTTTATCACCATGACGTGAGTAAATTTATTCATGTACCCGGTAACATTGATTATATTTTACATTTCGCTTCTCCTGCAAGCCCAATTGATTATTTAAAAATTCCTATTCAAACTTTAAAAGTTTCTTCGTTAGGAACACATAACGTTTTAGGATTTGCCCGTGTAAAAAAAGCAAGAGTATTAGTAGCTTCAACCAGTGAAGTTTATGGAGACCCGGCAGTACATCCTCAAACTGAAGAATATTGGGGAAATGTCAATCCTGTTGGCCCACGTGGGTGTTACGATGAAGCCAAACGTTTTATGGAAGCTTTAACCATGGCTTATCACGAAACACATGGCTTAGAAACTCGCATTATTCGTATTTTTAATACATACGGACCTAAAATGCGATTAAATGACGGGCGAGTATTACCTGCATTTATTGGTCAAGCATTAAGAGGAGAAGACTTAACCATGTTTGGAGACGGAAGTCAAACACGTAGTTTTTGTTTTGTAGATGATTTAGTGGAAGGTATTTATCGTTTATTAATGAGTGATTATCACTTACCTGTAAATATTGGAAATCCTGATGAGATTAGTATTAAAGATTTTGCTGATGAGATTTTAAAATTAACCGGATCCAATCAAAAATTAATTTCGTTGGCATTGCCTAAAGACGATCCAAAACAACGTAAACCGGATATTACAAAAGCAAAAGAAATTTTAGGTTGGACACCAAAAGTAAACAGAGCCGAAGGTTTAAAAATTACCTACGATTATTTCAAATCTTTATCTAAAGAAGAATTAAATAAAACGGAACATAGAAATTTAGAAACACTTAACAGATAAGTTGATTAGACATTATAACATAACTGTTAAAGGAAAAGTACAAAGAGTATCCTATCGTTTTTGTACACATGCACAAGCATTAAAATGCAACCTAACCGGTTATGTAAAAAATTTACATAGCGGAGATGTGTTAATCGAAGCGGAAGGTTTAGAAGATGATATCAATAAATTAATTGATTGGTGTTATGTTGGTTCTCCTTTATCAAAAGTTATAGAAGTAATTGCAGAAGAAGGGGAAGTAAGAAATTTTGAAACTTTTGAAGTGAAAAAATAATTACATAATTTTTTCTTTAATCTCATCGGGAATCAAGCACTTTTCTTTTTTATTAAAATCAAATACTACTAATACATCTTTAGCAATCGCTACTATCTCACCATCAGCATTTGTCATAGTATGTTCTAAAGAAAAACTGGTATTCTTTACAAAAGCCACTTTCGTATTCACATTTATATATCCCGGGAAATGTAATTCTTTTTTAAACTGGCAATTGGTTTCAGCTACCATAAAACCAATATTTTGAGTACGATGTAATTTCATTAAACCAACACTATCTACATAGTTTAAACGCGCTGCCTGAACATATTTCATAAACATTACGTTATTCACATGTCCAAAAGCATCAATTTCACTCCAGTCAATTCGTAAAGTTATTTTAGCTTCTAAACTCATTACTTCTTAAATAGTTGAATAATTTTTCTCAAGGGCTTAGCATACAGTGTATAAAAGTGTGGTTTTATCCCATTCATTTTCCATGCTTTTTTATCTTCGTTATTTGCTCTGATTCTGTTTTTAAGAGATTTATTACTCTTCCCTCCTACTCTCATTTTAATAACGAATTCAGGTAAATATGCCAATCTAATTTTATACTTATGAATAAAACGCAACATCAACTCATAATCTGCTGCCGACACTAAATCTAAATTGAATTTTCCATACTTTTCATAAATAAAACGTTTTACAAAAAAAGTAGGATGTGGAGGCATCCAACCTTTTAAAAACATACCATGTTTATAATTCCCTGATTTCCATTTACGATGAATTTTATTTGTATCGTTTTTATCTACGTAAAATAAATCTGCATAAACCGCATCCGATTGGTTTAATTTAAATGTATTGACGACATTTTCAATGATATGATGATTAGTATAAAAATCATCGCTATGCAAAATGCCAATTACATCGCCTGTAGCCATAGCAATACCTTTATTTAAAGCATCATACAAGCCATTATCTTTTTCGGAAACAAACCTTGTAATTTTATCTTCATAAGAATGAATGATCGACAAGGTACTATCTGTTGATGCTCCATCTATTATAATATATTCAATATCCTTATAGGTTTGGTTTAATACGGAGTCAATCGTATCAATTAAAGTTGATTCGCTATTATAGGTTATAGTTATAATTGATACTTTCAATGTTATTGCTGTGTTAACGAGTGTGCGAAATAAATCAGCGACTTATAATTAAAATCAATTCGCTCATCTGTTTTTGCTTCATTACTAATGTAAACCGTTTTCATCCCTGCGTTTCTTCCAAATTCCATATCGCTCATACTATCACCTACAATAATAGATTTAGAAAAATCGATATGAGGAAAATCTGTTTGTGCCTGCAAAGCCATACCAATTCCGGGTTTTCTGGTTGGATGATTTTCGGCTGCTAAATAGGGTGAATAATAAATTTTATCGATTCTCCCTTTGAGATAAGTAATTTCATACAACATATTTTGATGAATCAATTCTAAATCTTCCGGAAAAATAATTCGCTTACCTATACATTGTTGATTAGTAACTACTACAATAGTTTTAAAAATGGGATTCAATATTCTTAAAGCATTTAATGTGCCATCAATAAATTCGAATTCCGTAGTATGTTTTACGTAATCGTTCTCCAATTTTTTATTAATCACACCATCTCTGTCTAAGAACAAAGTCCAACTATTATCTATATGTAAATCTTTTAAAGTCATTTTTGCACTTCGGTTCTCGACTCCGCTCGAACTGACAAACTCAGTATAATAGCGAAATTGCTACTTATAATTAAAATTCTTAAAATCTATCTGCGCTTTGTTATAATCTTCTGGAATTCCAATATCTATAAAGTAACCTTCATATTCAAAACCCATTAAATTCAATTCGTTAATACGTGTTTCAAAAAAATCTTTCTCAATAGAAAAAGGTTTTAATACTTCTGTTTTATTTAAAAATAATTCTCTGTTAATAATGTAAACACCGCCATTTATTAAACCTTCTTTTTCAATAGAGTCCTTTTCTTTAAATGCTTTAATGTAACCATTTCCTAATTTAATGGTGCCATAACGTGCTGCATTGGATACTTTTCGTAACGCTAAACTACAATCGGAATGGAAAGATGTATGTTGATTGAAATATTGATTTAAATTCACATCAAAAAAAGAATCACCATTTAATACTAATACATGTTTTGTATGGCATTTTTCCAAAGCCAAACGAATTCCTCCACCAGTTCCTAAAGGAGTTTCTTCTTTAGCGTATGAAATCCTAATACCATTAAATTCATTTTTGTAGTATTCTGAAATTTTATCTGCTAAATAACCAGTAGATAAAACAACATGTTCAATTTGATAATATTTTAAATAATCAAACACATAATTTAAAAAGGGAATATCATTAATGGGAGCCATAGGCTTAGGCACATCATTTACAACGGCTTGTAAGCGTGTTCCAAATCCTCCAGCTAATATGATTGCTTCTTTAAGCAACTGAATTATGGTTTAGGAAATAAAGCGATTTCAACTAATTCACAAATCGTGTGACCCAAAATCATATGGCATTCCTGAATACGCGGCGTGTCTTTTGATGGGATATTTACTAAATATTTTGCAGCATCTTTCATTTTACCACCAGTTTCGCCGGTAAAAGCAACTGTTACCATACCTAATTCATTTGCAACTTCTAATGCTTTAATTACATTAGCAGAATTACCACTTGTAGATAACCCGATTAATACATCTCCTTTACGCCCCATAGCTTTGGTTAATCGGCTATATATCACATCATAACTATAATCATTAGCAACAGCGGTTATATAGCTTGTATTTACGTGTAATGCTTCGCTAAACAAAGGAGGTCTGTCGTAATAAAAACGACCACTCAATTCAGCTGCTAAATGTTGTGAATCTGCAGCAGAACCACCATTACCTGCCCACAATACTTTCCCATCACGTTTATAACATTGTACGATTTCATTTACAATTGATTGTACGGTATTTAAAATAGCATCATTAGATAATAAAGAAATTTTCAAATCTACTGAAGCCTGGATTCGCGATTGAATATGTTGTATCATAATTTAGTATAGGATTACAGAGTATAAATTTAATGAAAAATGTCTGAATCTTTTTTAGATTTTATCGTTATTAAATTTTAAAGTAATAAGTATTTAATTGTGGTATAAAGCAATATTAAAATCATCATAAAAAACGGTATTTTTTCCTTTGTTCCAATAAAAAACAGATATGTCAATGTCTTCTTCTATTTTAGGAATTATAAAAAATGATTCGTTTAAAATCCATTCACCTTTTTTATTTTTTTTACTTAAGTTGTCAGCAAAGAAATGGAGATTATTTCCTTTACTATTAATTGATACAGATAACAAGAAATCCGTCATAAGAGTATCACCATAAATTAACGACTTTATATGCAAAACAGAATACTTGTTATTTGTCAAGTTGATGTTTTTTAAATGATATCCAAAACCGTATTCAGTGGAAGGGTCTACAAAACCAGATTTTGTACCCGAATAATGGAAATTACTTAGTTTACCTAAATCCGGACAACAGATCGCAATTGTATCAAAATTCACATGATCCTTCAATAATAACTTATCTGGCGTTAAACCGAAAAAAGATGCTGCTGATATATCTGTTTTTGATACTTTTTTTCTGAATATTGAAATTAACCCATCGCTTCCAACCAATTCCAGTTTATTAAGTATTTCAGGATAAGAGTTATACAAATCATTTATAATTCTTAAGTTTTCAATCACAACAAAATCAAATGGAAATTTAAGCGCATTTTCTACTTTTAAAGGGGCAGGTGATAAAGACGCATAACCTTTTCTTTTCATTAATATAAGGGGATTATTTGGGCCATCAGAACACAATACCAGCATTTTTGCGTCAACAGGTATTTTTAGTTTATCTAAAAGCTCCTGTGAATTTTTAAAATTTTCGGCCGTGGTACTTCCAACCAATGGTTTACTCAATTGCTCTTCGAGCTTCAATACTGAATTAGCATTTATAAATATGGGTATAAATAATGCTAAAACTAAAATTTCCACATAAATGTTGTTTTTATTAAACACTGCAATTGATTTAGTTACAAAAAACAAAAAGGTTAAAACAAAAGGAATAAAAAAGGTATCTAAAAAATAATAATCATGATACAAAAACTGTTTTGCCATTAACATAAAATACATTAACGCTCCTGTCCATATTATACCAAGTAATAAAAATATTTTTTTATCCTCCTGACGAACCACATTTTTTTTAAATAATAGTCTGAA
>JAEUTR010000092.1 GCA_016787365.1 Bacteroidia bacterium | reverse complement strand
TCTCTCTTAATTTATTTTTCTGTTATGTATTATTTTCAAATAATCAAAAAAATAGATTTATAAAATTATTTTTTTTAGGGTTAGCCATGGTTTTCGCCCGTCCAAGTGGTATACTTTCATTAAGTGTATTTACTTTGTTTTACTTTATATCTTCAAAAAACATACATACAAAAAATATAGTATCGCTATCTTTAACTATTGGAATATTATTATTTTTAATGTTCTTTTTTCTAATCCCCATTCATTACAAAGGATATTGCGTAGATATTACAAGTGGCTCTGTATATTGTGGATTTCCTGAGTTTCAAAATCCTATTATGCCGGCGAAAGATTATACGCTTTGGGAATGTTACTATTACCTGTATAATCAACATGGCATTGGATATATGATAAAATTATTTTTACAAAAAACGGGATCATTTTTTGGTTTAAGTAGGCCTTATTACAGCACTTTTCATAACCTGATTAATATAGGTCATTATATATTTTACATTCTTGGTTTCATGGCATTGTATAAAACGAAATCATTGCAAAACAATACCAATGTATTGTTTCACATGAGCGCATGTATTATTGTATTAAATGCACTGCTTATTGGATTATTTTTTAATGAGTGGAGCGAACGATATACTCTGGTAGTTATGCCTTTTGTGTTTATATTAGCCACAGGTGGAATTATAAAAACTTACAATCTATTAAAATCAAATATTGCTTTTTAACTCTTTTATATTTACGATATTTTTACCCATAGTATTTACAATCTACTGGGTAATTAAGCCTTCGTTTCGAAACGTATTTTTATTAGCAGCGTCCTACTATTTTTATTTTTCCTATAACCCTTGGTTTTTATTATTACTCGTTGGTACATCTTTATTAGATTTTTATCTCGCGAAAATTATTTCAAAAACAGAAAATCTAACAAAAAGAAAAACCTACTTACTGTTTAGTCTTATCAGTAATATTGGTGTTTTATTTATTTTCAAATACTTTGTTTTCTTTTATAATTCCGGACTTCTGTTGTTTTCGGTTAATACTCATCTTCTCGAACAATTTATTATTCCGGCTGGTCTTTCCTTTTATACATTTCAATCCATCAGCTATACCATTGATGTTTATCGAAATAAATATAAAGCAGACGACAGCCTCACAGATTTCTTATTGTATGTCTCATTCTTTCCGCATATGGTTGCCGGACCAATTGTTCGTTATAATTCGCTCATGCCTCAATTAAAAATTGTACAGCTTTTTAAAACGATTGATTGGGAGGCTTTTGCTAAACTAACTATCTGGGGATACTTTAAAAAAATGGTGATTGCAGATAATTTATCAGCCATTGTTACTCCGATTTTTAATGATGTGGGGCACTACTCAGGAGCCACATTGCTATTAGCCGGCTTTTTATTTGTTGTACAAGTATATGCCGATTTTAGCGGCTACTCGGATATTGCAACCGGCGTAGCAAAATTATTTGGCATTAATTTAAGTTTAAACTGGCGTCGTCCTTTATTTTCAAAATCGTTACATGAGTTCTGGACACGTAATCACATTAGTATTACTACATGGTTTAGAGATTATTTATACATCGGTCTGGGTGGTAACCGGGTAAGCTATCCTCGCTGGTTACTAAATGTATTTTTAGTTTTTTTAATCAGTGGTTTATGGCATGGCGCAAATTTTACGTTTGTTGTTTGGGGCGCCTTACATGGTGTATTTTTTATTGGTGAAATTTTAATCACCAAACAATTTCCTAACTACAAAGCGCCTAAGTTTTTAGGTTGGGTATATTTAATGTTATTTCACACATTATCTTTAATAGCTTTTAGAGCTCTAAACATCCATGA
>JAEUTR010000403.1 GCA_016787365.1 Bacteroidia bacterium | reverse complement strand
ATAACCATTAAATGAAACAACATCCCAATTTCCTTTGGTAATTTGATTGACCAATTTACCCGTATTATCATAATAGTATAAGTGATTAAAGTTATCCGCTTCGCTACTCCAGATAAATCCTTTGTTATTAGGCAAAAAAGTTAAATCATCCGTAATATCAATATAGGTTTTTGCTTCTTCGGTTAAAATCGTTTTGGTTGAACCATCATTGGCATTAGCAAATAACAATTCTACTTTATTTTGTAAACGATTCATACGTTGTAACGATAACGTATTTTTATCAGTTGTCCATTTAATACGTGGAATGTAGATATCTGTTTCTTTACCAATATCTACCATTGTTGTTTTAGCATTGGCCAAATCATAAATATGAACGGATAATATAGAATTGTCTTCACCCGCTTTTGGGTACTTAAATGTTACCTTATCAGGATACAGGTTATTATTATAGGTATCAAATGTGTATTCTTTTACCTTACTTTCATCAAAACGCACAAATGCCAATTTACTTCCGTCTGCATTCCATTCAAAATAATCGGCTTTACTAAACTCTTCTTCATATACCCAATCAGCCCAGCCGTTTTTTATTTCATTGTTTTTTCCATCAGTTGTTACTTGTGTTTCTTTACCACTATCCAAATCTTTAATAAATAAATTATTAGCTCTTACAAAGGCTACTTTATTGCCAACCGGAGAAAAGGTAGCAAACATTTGATTGCCTTTTTCTGACAACTCCGTAATTTTACTTGTTTTAATATCATATACATAGTTTTTTTCAACCGATGAACGGCGATAAATGCCTTCAGTCTCAGTAGCAAAAAAC
The DNA here is from genome assembly GCA_016787365.1 of Bacteroidia bacterium. GTDB lineage: Bacteria > Bacteroidota > Bacteroidia > B-17B0 > Aurantibacillaceae > UBA4416. The sequence continues at coordinate 4,926 of JAEUTR010000403.1, read as the reverse complement.
AACTTTGTTTCATCCGGACTAAACGAATAATTACTGATATCTATTTGTTTACCATCCACTTTTACCAACTCTGCATTTACAATCATCGCTATTTTTTTACCGGTTTTAAGGTCGTATTTGGCTATCCCAATTACCTTATCGGTAGTATCTACTTCCAAATCAGTATAATGAATCCCATCTTTCATGGCATTAAAGCCGGCTGCCGACTTTGGATAAAACTCGTAATTTACCCAGATATCTTCTACTGAAATAGATTTTTGTGCCAAACCATTTATAGTAATAAATGATAAAACGGCTAATGATAAAAATAATGCCTTCATATAATTATGTGTTATTTTTTAATAAAGCATGAAGATAATATTTACTCCCTATTAACAAACACTATTTTACTCAAACGGTAGCATTGTTAAATAAATGACTAAAATGTTATGTGATTTTTTATTAGCTTAGCATAACCAATAAATCTTATATGCAGACTTTTAAAACCATTATCATTGACGACGAAGAAAATAGCCGAAGCAATACAAAAAGTATGTTGGCAAGTTATTGCCCTGAAATAGAAGTTATTGCAGAAGCATCGAGCGGCATGGAAGGAAAAAAGTTAATTCAGGACTTAAAACCGGAAGTTGTGTTTTGCGACATTAATATGCCGGGCATGACAGGCTTGGAAATGATTGATGGTTTGGTTCACCGTGATTTTTGCTTGATATTTTTAACCGCTTACAGCGAACATGGCATTAATGCTGTAAAAGCAGGGGCAATAGATTATTTATTAAAACCTTTATTATTAAGCGAATTACAGGGTGCTGTTAAAAAAGTAGTAAAACACTACGAACAAAAAGGAAGTACAGCTTCTGCCGCCGGTAATGATAAAAATCTGGTATTAATTAATCATAGCAAAGGCTTTACTTTGATTGATTATAAAGATATTGTATGGTTAGAGGCTTCTGATAATTACACAAACATATTTTTAAATAATGCAAAAAAAATAGTAGCCTCAAAAACACTAAAAGAATTTGAAGCTATTTTGCCAACCAACGTGTTTTTTCGAATTCACCGCTCATCTCTCATTAATATTGATTTTATTAAAGAATATTCCAATGCTGAAGGTGGAACTATTATTATGGCTGACGGTACAAGCATCCAGGTTTCTAAAGCTCGCTCCCAAGAATTTGCAGAGTTTTTGAAAACCAGAGCTGTTACGCCAAAATAAAGACACTTAAAACACCACATTTTCTAAAAATTGCCGACTCGTTAGTATTTCTATTTCCGAAAAATAAAAGTCGTTCAAATCTTCTGTAACAATATACTTGCAACCACTATGTATTGCGGAGTAATACTGTAATCCATCTTCAAAATCATGGATTTTTTTATTAGAATTCGTATCTCTTACTGTTTTATCATTAACCGTTGTGATTTGTAATTTTGAGATCAGAAGGTCTATTTTATATCTGGCCTGGGTGTTTCCTGATTTTTTTTCAGCAAAATAATAGGCGATTGCCAAACATAACGGAGAGGTATAAAATTTATATTTTGGAATATCCGCTAAACTCAAAACCCTTGAACTATAAGTAAAAACAGGATATTCTTTATTTAAAACAGAAACTAAAACATTAGCATCTAAAAAAACTTTCATTTCTTCCTGTTTTTGTATTCGTTTTTTAGGGCAGAACGTTTTTTAGGAGTTGTTTTATACTCTGCATTTCCTTCTGCCACTGAGTTTACCCAATCTGAAACAGGAAAATCCTCAAGCGATTGGTATTGATTAGAGGTAATTTTATCTAATAAATGCTCCATCAACCGCGACAAACTGATGTTTTGTGTTTCGGCATATCGCTTGGCTTTTTCTATAATTTGTTTATCAAACGATAAAGTAATTTTTGCGTCCATAATCCATCATTTACAATATGATACGACAAAGTTAAAAAATTTATACGTATAATTCAAAAAAAAATCAATTTACCTCCAACCTTACTTAAAACAATACTTTAACATATTTTCCTTATTTTTATGTACTCACTTATGTTATATAAAAACATACATAAACTTATTATTTGTACATGTTTATTTGCATTAACGTCCTATGCGCAAAATCGTAGCTTTTCGTTTCAGCATTATGGTCCGGAAGATGGTTTAAGTAATGCCAATGTATTTGCGATTAAGCAAGATAAAACTCATGTTTTATATTTAGCAACCGAAAATGGCGTTTATAATTTTGACGGCTATAAATTTGAAAAGATAAAACCTAAAACGCCGCTTAAATCCAATTATGTTCGCAATATTGGATTTAACAAAAACAATGATTTATTAATCATTAATCGCCGCGAAGGGATTTATGAATATTCACAAAAAAACAAAGACGCTACATTAATTAAACAATTAGTATTTAACAACTCTGTTGACGAATTAATTATTGATGACAATTATGGTTATTCTTTAAATGAACAGATCTCAGTTTCTGTGATTGACTTAAATACAGGCAAAATAAGTCATGATCATGTGAAAAAAGCCGACGAGACAAATCAGGCATTTTCTATTTTTAAAACCAAAAAAAATCAGGTATTAGTTGGCCGTAGTGATGGTTTATACCAATTTAAAAACGGGCAACAAGAAAAGATAAATATTGGAAAAACAATTCCGATATATTCAATTACTGAAGACACCACCGGAATTCTTTATGTTGGTAGTGACAATGCGATATATTGCATTAAAGAAAATAAAATTACTAAAACAATAGCGGTAAAAACACAAAAAGTAAATAGTTTTTTTAGTGCTAATAATGTTTCGCACGTTAGTAAACTCATAGTTGATAAATACGACCGAATTTGGTTTACCAATACTCCGGATGATAATTTATATTTAATTGATAATAATATTACCTACGACGCCTTTGATTTATTAGGAATTGATAAGGTTTTGATAAACTGTATTTTTAAAGATTCGGATGATCATATATGGATTGGGACATTTAACGATGGCGTATATTTTATTCAAAATCCACAACTACAGAATATTTCATTTACTTCCGGCCGAAAAATATTACCGGTAAGCAGTGCATCATTTATTGAAAAAAGTATTGTTGTTGGTACTAATAATGGATTATTTATATTCGACAAAACAAATAATAATACCCAAACTGTTATTCCTCCCGATGAATTATTTAACGAGGCGGTTTATGGCATTCATCCGCTTGGCAAAGGAGTTGTATACTCAAAAATAAATTCCATAGAGAACACCAAGCGTTCTTTTTTAATCAACAATGCTTTTTATAATTTTTCACCAATAGCTTCAAGACTTTTTAATTACTGCAAAAATCCTTCGGAAGCATATATGGCCGATGGAACAGGAACACTATACAAAATAAAAAACTATACCTCCGAAAAATATAAAATCATAGATACTCTTGTTTCTTTTCCTGACTACAGAACACGAATAAATACCTTACACGAAGCAGCCGATGTTTTATTTATTGGTACATCTGATGGGCTAAGTCTCTATTCATACAAAAAACATTCATATACAAATTACACTAACCAACTATTCAGCTTTGGCATTAACGACATTGAATTTTTTCAAAACAAAACCTATTTAGCCCACGAAAACGGAATTACTATTTTCGAAGATTCCTTACTTATTCAACAAATTGGAGAGCAACAATTAACAGCCGTTAAAAAAATAAAATTCTATCAAAATAAAATCTGGATAGCTACGCTTGACGGCTTGTTTATTTGCGACAATAATTTTCAACCAAAAGTAATTTATAATAAATCTAATGGGCTTTTATCAAATACCATTAACGATATTGTGTTTGATGGCAATAATTGCTGTATCTGTAGTGATAAAGGAATTACATTATGTACAATTGACGATTTATTAAAACAAACAAGAATACCAAATAAATTATTTATTACGTCAATTGATGCCGATGGGAGTTTTTTAGAATTAGAAAATAATATTTTAAAACTAAACAGTTCCCAATCGGATGTGATGATTAGTTTTTCAAGCCCTTTATATGTTAAACCCAACAAACAATATTATAAATACAAATACAATAAGGGCAATTTTAGTATTGAAAACCGACAAATACACTTAACTTCCATTAATGGTGGTACACATCAACTCGAAATAAGTTGTTCTTACGATGGTATTAACTGGTCTCCGCCAATTACAATTACCATTCAAAAAGAAATTCCATTTAAACAAACCATCTGGTTTAGCCTTTCTATTATTTTAGGTTCCTTATTATTTATATTAATCATTGTTTTTATTCTTGTAAAACAAGTTAGAGCAAAAGCAACACGCCGAGTGCAGGAAGACCGTCAGGTAAATTTATTAAAACATCAGGCAATGAACTCCTTAATGAGTCCGCATTTTATTTTTAACTCATTAACATCCATACAAAATTACATTAATCTTAACGACTCTTTAAAAGCCAGTGAATACCTCGCTAAATTTTCGAGACTGATACGTATGATTATTGAAAAAGCATCACAAAGCGAAATAGCATTGCATGAAGAATTAACCCGTTTAAATTATTATTTAGACTTAGAAAGAGAACGCTTTAAAGGGAAGTTTGATTTTTTTGTTGAAGTATCACCCGAAGTAAATACTCTGGAAATCAAAATACCAAATATGATTATTCAACCTTATGCAGAAAACTCGATCATACACGGAATCTTGCCCAAACATGAACACGGAAATTTATATATAAGATTTAAAAAAGAAAATGAAAACACTTTATTGATTATTATTGAAGATGACGGTATTGGTTTTAATAAAGCAAAAGAAAATGCAAAAGCAGGTCATAAATCATTAGGAACAAAAACCATTGAAAATATTTTAGAGCTGAATACCAAATTAACAGGTAAGAATCAAAAAGTGGAAATAATCGACAAATCTGATTTAATTCCCGCTCAACAGGGAACA
>JAEUTR010000354.1 GCA_016787365.1 Bacteroidia bacterium | reverse complement strand
CTCTATATGACGACTCATCACAATAATGGTTTGACGCATTAAAAACAAAAAGAATCCGCTGGTTAAAGCCAAACCCAGCAAGGTAATACCAAATACAATAAATTTTGTAGAATCAACTTTTGTATGGTTAGCAATTAAATCAACAATCTCGTTTGTAGCATTTCTTACAATAACTCCCTGATAGATTGAAAAAATAGTAGAGAGTACAACAAATAATGCACCCATTAATAAACGCCCTTTGTATTTTACAAAATAAGCATTTATGGATTTGAGTGATTTCATTTTATAGTTCTGTCAGGCTGAGCGGAAACGAAGCCTTGTCTAATCCCCTTCGACTCCGCTCAGGGTGATATGTTCAAATGATATTCTGGATTTTAAAAATCGTTATTTAACTGATTTGTTGCTTTTTGTAAAATCTCAAAAGCATTTTCAGCCATTAAGTTTTCCTTATCAAGTGTTGGGTTAATTTCTACCATTTCAAAACACACAATTTTTTTAGAACGCATGATATAATAAATTAAATTACCGGCTTCTTTTTCGGTAATTCCATTTGGCACAGGTGTACCAGTACCGCTACTAATACGGCTATCCATACTATCTACATCAAAACTTACATAAATTAAATCACAATGATCTAAATAATTTAATGATTCAATGGCCACACGTTCTACTGCCTTTTTACGAATTTCCTGTAAATTAAATACACGAACTTTGTTCTTTTTTATTAAAAATTCCTCCTGAGGCTCAAAATCACGTAAAGCAATAAAAACCAAATCGTTATAGTTAATTTTAGGAGAAATATTTCCTAAATTTTTTAATTTTTCCCAGTATTCAATTGTTTCATCATCTGGTTTATTTTGCTGACGCTCTTTATTATCTTCACCCAAAACACAGGCAATTGGCATACCATGCATATTACCACTTGGCGTTGTATAAGGCGTGTGTAAATCAGCGTGAGCATCAATCCAAATAACACCAACGCGTTTATTTGGATAAGCCATTTTGATACCGGTTATTGTACCTAAAGCTGAGCTATGATCTCCTGCTAATACAATTGGCACTTCTTCTTTTAATAATGTTTTTTTTATTTCATTTGCCAAGCGGTCATTTAAAGTATAAATACCTTTAATACGCTTAGCATAATCATTAACAACAGGCTCTAATAATAAATGATTTTCGTTTTGAACTTCTACTGCTTTAAATTTTTTAAAAAAGTTACTTCCAAAATCCAACGCCGCAATTTTAATGGCATCAACTCCCATACTCGACCCACGAGTTCCCGCTCCTATTTCACTTTTTACTTCAATTAATTTGATCGGCTTTATCATAATATACTATTTTAAAGAGTTGTAAAGATACAAATCATTAACGAAATAGAGAATTATAAAATAGAGTAACTATAAAGCTATGTGAGTGCTAATTTTAGCGGAGACTGAACCAATTTGAGATTTTGAGATCATGTTTAATGTGGGAATATCAATGATTGCTGTATCTGGACAATAATTGACAATAGCTTGTTTAACTTCCGGCTCAAATTCACCATTAAACACTAGAGCTTTTAATTTAAATTGATTTCTTAATAAATAATCAATAGACAACAAGGAATGATTAATACAGCCTAAATAACTCGAAATTACTAATACGATTTCGCAATCAACTTGTTTAGCAATATCAATCACGTATTGAGTATCATTAATAGGAACTAGTAAACCACCAGCACCTTCAATAATTAAATGATTAATTGTTTTAGGTAATTGTATTTTATCTAATTCAATTTCTATACCATCCAATTTAGCTGCAAAATGAGGGGATAAAGGCTCTTTTAATAAATAGGTTTCTGGATGAAAAATAGTTTTTGTATTACTAATTAACAACTTAACGGTATCTGAATCTTTACCATCCACTACTCCACTTTGTATGGGTTTCCAGTAATCAGCCTGTAAAGCCTCCACTAAAATAGCAGACACCATTGTTTTACCAACATTTGTTCCTATACCTGTTATAAATAAATTCATTAGTTAAAAAGTGCTATATACTGTGCTTTAATTTCTTCTAAATTTAGTTGATGATTAATGTATGTAATACAAGTTTTACTCATTACATCAAATTCTGATTGATTTAACTGCCCCAACATTCCAATAGCATCTATAAACTTTTGTTTATCGTTTAACGATATATCAAAGCCTACATATTCGGACTGCAAATTTCTCCAAGGAGTTTGATCAGAAATAACCACTAATCTTCCGTTTTTTAATGATTCAACAATAACATGTCCGAAGTTTTCAGTTTGCGTAGGCAAAAATAATGCGTGATACTTACTTATAGTAGAACTGATTTCTTCAGGTTTTAAAACAGATTTATAATTAAAATTTATATTATTCGGTAATGTTTTTGCATTACTATCACAAACTATCCAATATGCTTCATCTTCTTTTGGTCCGTATATGTCAAATGTTATCGTTACAGTTTTTATTTCCTTTAATATATCAATCGCAAAATTTAAATTTTTAATATCAACTATTCGTGCTATAAAACATAATTTTAAATCACCAGGATATTTGTCAATAGTTGTAATTTCATTAGATATAGCTGGTAAATTAGACACTTCTGTTAAATGCACATCTTCACCAATTCTTTTTTTAATTTCTAACGATTCTTGTTTTGAAGTAGATTGCCAATGAATGTTTTTAAATAAACCTGTAAATCGAGCATATAATAAAAATAAATGCTTTTTTAAAGGTTTAACTGCGAGAGCCCTATCTCTAAGCATACCTCTTGGAGCTAATACTATTTTAGAGTTTATCTTCTTTTGTAATTTCCATTTTAAGGGATAAATAGTAAACAGTTTTGAATATAAACTATTCATATAAATAACATGATGTGGCGTATCCTGAATTAATTTCAGAACAAAATCGGCATTCATATTTTCGGGACTAATATAAAACACTTCTCTACCTTCGTAGTTAGTCCAAGTATTTATAGCAATATCATCATATGGCTTTTTAGCTCTAAAATCTCTATCAGTTGTAATAATTTTAAAATTGATATCATTACCTAACTGCTTAGTTAAAGTAGCAATAGATTGAATTGGTCCGCCTGCTAAATAGCCAGGCAAAAACCAATCGCACATAATTAATATTGTTTTTTTAGCATTCAATTTGATGCGTGTTAATCCAATGATTTAAAATTACTAAATGCCATACCCTACTCCATGTTATTTTTGGATCATTATTTAAAAAACGATTCCAAATTAATAAAACAGCTTCTCTGTTTATAAATGAACGTTTTGAGAACTGTACAATATTCTCTTCACAAAAATCTTTCAAATCTTCTTTAAGCCATTCTTTCCAAGGCAATGTAAATCCCATTTTAGGACGATTGACTATATTATCAGGAAGCAAATCTCCTAAAGAATCAATTAATAATTTTTTAGGGCTATGAGGATATTTATATTCATCATTCACACTTAATGCAAACTCTACCAATTGATAATCTAAAAAAGGAACACGAACTTCTAAAGCAACTGCCATGCTCATTTGGTCAGCATCACGTAACAATATATTTTGCATGTAAGTTTGAATTTCAAATAAAGACACACGACTTAAAAGGTGTTTTTTATCTGTCTCGCTTTTTTTGATAACATTTTTAATAAAGTTATCTGCATTATAATGTTCCTTTAATAAAGCATTATAATCTTTTTGATTAAATAATTTTCGATTAATTGGGTATGCATTAAAACCATTAATGGTATCTAAATTTAATATTTCAGCCGTTTTATCACCTTGAACGGATTTATTTTTAGCGGCTAATAATTTACCGACTAAACCTTTTGCCGGAATTATATTTAACCAACCTTTATGTTCTAATTCGTAATAACGTTTAAAAATATCATAGCCCGCAAATATCTCATCGCCTCCTAAACCAGATAATGCCATGGTGATTCCTGCATTCTTTGTTGCTTTAGAAACGATGTAGCTATTTGGTCCGTCGCCACTTGGATGATCCATAGCAGCTAAAGCTTCGGGCAATTGTTTTAAGAAATCGTTTGGTGTTAATTTTATTTCGTGATGTTCCGTATTAAATTTTTGGGCAATTTGCTTGGCATACTTAGCTTCTGAAAATTCACCCTCATCAAAACTCACATTAAATGTTTGTACTTTTTCGGAAGACACTTTACTCATCAATCCCACAATAGCGCTACTATCAATGCCACCAGATAAAAATGCGCCAAAAGGAACATCTGCCACCAAACGTCTTTCAACTGCTGTCGTTAATAATTCATTAACTCTTTGGCAAGTTTGTTTGTAGGTTAAATCCTCTTTTGTTTTAGCAAAATCATTAATATTCCAATATTGTTGGATTCGGAGCTCGGAATTCGGAGTTCGAAATTCTAAATAATGTCCAGGCATTAACATAAACACATCTTGCATGATGGTATTAGGTGCATGCACAGTAGTGTACTGAATGTATTCTGCTACCGATTTTAAATTGATTTTTTTATCAATCAATCCCGAATAAATTAATGCTCTTATTTCGGATGCAAACAATAATACATTATTTTTAAATTGATAATACAATGGTTTTATGCCCATTCTATCGCGAGCAATAACTAATTTTTGTTCCACTGTATCCCAAATAGCAAATGCAAACATGCCATTGAAACGTTTCACACAATCAATGCCCCAACGTATATAGGCCGCTAAAATAACTTCGGTGTCGGTATTTGTTTTAAAAATATAAGGTAAATTTTTAGAGCCATGTTCTGCTCTTTGTAATTCTAATTTTAGTTCTTTATAGTTATACAATTCTCCATTATAAACCATTACATAACGTTTGTCCTGAGAAAAAAATGGTTGATTACCCGCTTCAGACAAATCAATAATGGATAAACGACGATGTCCTAAAAAACAATGTTCATCCTTCCAAATCCCTTCTGAATTTGGACCACGATGCGCAATCGCATCATTCATTTTTTTTATTGCAGAATAGTGGCTAGAATTATTTATTTGCTGACCTACAATTCCTGTAATACCACACATAGGTTATAATCCAATAGATTGAAGGTATTTTTTACTTTCCATCATGCGCTTAATTCCATCTTCAACCGAAATCAAGTCTCGCCCTAAAATTTCTTTCATTTTAGTATTATCAGGCTGACGACGGGTCATATCTCCTTCTTTTAAAGGTGGTAAATGCACGATTTGCGATTTGCTATTAGTTAGCTGAATTACCAATTTAGCTAATTCTAAAACCGTCATTAATTTATCACTACCAATATTGATGACATCATTTTCTAATAATTTTTTATTCATGATGGTAACAATAGTATCTACATTATCATCAATATAAGTAAAAGTACGGGTTTGAGAACCATCACCATAAATGGTAATATCTTCGCCCTTTAGAGCTAATGCTAAGAAACGAGACACAACAAAATCAGTACTTTGATTTGGCCCATAGGTATTAAAGAAACGAAAAATCGTATATGTTAAGCCAT
>JAEUTR010000313.1 GCA_016787365.1 Bacteroidia bacterium | reverse complement strand
CTCCAAATAGCAGCTGTTAGGGCGCTGGTAATTTCTCTGTTTTTTTCTCCAACATAATTCATCACTAATTCTGAAGTCATCGGCCCAGCCATATTCATTAATGGTTGGCGTAATAAATAACATATAATAGCAATGTAAACGGCAATGCTATATTGGCTATAAAATTGAGTCGTAGCTAATGCCACTAAAGAGATAACTGCTAATGATTGAGTAGTAGGAATGGCAATTTTATAACCAATATTGGCTTTAATACGAGGTACCATTAATGCACCCCAAACAACTAATACTGCTGCAATGGCGCTTACAAATGAGAAATCGCCTTTACCCATATGGTGCACCTTATCAAAAAACAAACTGATAAAAGGAATAGTTAAACCGGCTCCGGTAGCTATAATAAGTGTTGGAACTAAACCTTTGAAAATTAAAAACCAATCATTTTTATGAGTCTTTGATTTTTTTACAGTTGTTTTATGATCATCAATCTCTTCTTTTAAATTTACTTTATTTATAAAATAAAGTCCTCCAAAACCAAGTAAAGAAAACAGGATTAATATTTTTTCTTCATCAAAATACCAGGGATTGATTTTATCTAAAAAAGCAATAATGATTCCGCTGGCAATACCCGCAAAGCTCCATGTGCTATAACTTAATGCAATGCCGGATGTATGTTCTTCTTTACGTTCATTTCTTAAAATGTATGGCGTAATAGGTATTTGCATAAAGGTAAAAGATGCTCCCCATAATAAAAGTGAAACATATATAAGGTTAGTTAATTGAAGATTAACACAAAGTACAATGCATAATCCAAAGAGAGGGACAAATAACGAGGACATGACAAAAAAAGGTTTCATTACCCGACCCTTAATAATATTGCCAATGGGAAGTGCTAAAATAAATACACCTAAAAATCGAAAAGTGATAAATAATGCAATTTGTTCTTCCGTATATCCTTTTCTGTCCATATATAATGGAAGAATGAGCATAAAGGTAGCATTTACTAATTGAATGAAAAATTCTGCCACAATCACATTCATGATGGCAGGTTTTAGTTTTTTATAATCTTTAATAAAAGCGAACATAAATTTTGTGTAATTTTTTTAACCACATAGTCACATAGTTTTTAACTGTTCAATGATTTATCAAGTAATCATAGGTGAAGCTTTGCTTCACAACTCAATGTTGCTGATTTAGTTTATAATTCTATTTTGTTTTCTATGTTACTATGTGTTTTGTTTTTTATGAGTACTGAGAAACAATGTCTAAATAAGCTTTTATTTTTTCGAAATCAGTTGGTTCAAATGATTCAAAATCACCCTGGTGATTGAACCATGTGAGTTGTCGTTTTGCATAACGGCGCGAATTTTGTTTGATTAAATTCACAGCTTCTTCCAGAGTAAACTTGCCATCTATAAAATCAAATAACTCTTTGTAGCCAACTGTATTGAGTGCGTTTACATGTTTGTATGGATAAAGTGTTTTTACTTCTTCCAATAAACCATTTTGCATCATCATATCAACACGTTTATTAATTCGTGAGTATAAAGATTCTCTATCTGTATTAATTAAAATATTAAATGTTTCAAACGAACGTTTTTTCTTTTCTTTAGTTCTAAAACTAGAGTAGGGCTTATCAGTATGAATACAAACTTCTAAAGCACGCATAATGCGTTGAGGATTATTTAAGTCGACTTGATTGTAATACACTTCGTCTTTTTGCTTTAATTCTTCCTGTAAATAGGTTAATCCCTTCTCTTCATAATCTTTAATTAACTGTTGTCTAATGGGAGAGGGAATTTCTTCAAACTCATCAACACCATTTAATATGGCATTAATGTATAAGCCGGATCCGCCAACCAGTATAATATTTTCGTGATTTTTAAATAATAACTCAATACAATCAATCGCATCACGCTCAAATTGTCCAACATTATAAGTTTCATGTATGCTGATGTTATTAATAAAATAATGAGGAACATTTTGCATTTCTTCTAAAGTTGGTTTAGCCGTTCCTATACTCATTTCTTTATAAAACTGGCGAGAGTCGGCGGAAACAACAGGGCAGTTATAAAACTTTGCCAGTTCAATAGCTAATGCTGTTTTTCCAACGGCTGTAGGGCCTGCAATTACTATGAGGTTTTTTTTCAAACTAAAAACTAAATTCTACTTTACTATCAGGGTTAGTGACTTTGCTGCTTTTTTTAATACCATTTATTTCTACATGAACAATATTTACTTGTGAGGGTAAATAATCGTAAAGCAGTTTTGTATTCATTAAAAGTGTTTTTGTTGAAGCAACTTTTTGAATTTCCAGATACGTCCAGATAGATTCTTCCTCTTTTTCATAACCGATGTAACGCAGTGTCTGAAATTTGTTATTAATTGAAATGTTTAACCGTTGTTTGATGTATGAAAATAATATAGAATCTATTTCTGCTTTATTTTCAGGATTTAATACATCAATTTTTTTTGTATTTAGTTTTTGTAAAGCATCTTCCAAATCGTTAGTAAACATTCGGGCACTGAGTTGTAATGCCTTTTGCTGAGTATTGTATTTAATATCTATAACACTTATGTAGTAAGGATGTTTTTTAGTATGAAATGAGGAAACTAAAATTATGAATAGCCCAAAAAACAAGTATTTTGCCGTAGGTGTAATACTTTTAGGAGATATGACTATATTTTTTATTTTTAACACACGCAAAAGTAATAATTTTTATGGATGATTTTTGGTTATGGTTTAATACCGGAACTGAACATATTTTAGATTGGAATGGATATGATCACATTTTATATGTGATGGTTTTGTGTGCCATGTTTTCTATAACTCAGTGGAGAAATCTATTGATACTTATTACTGCTTTTACCTTAGGGCATTCGTTAACACTGGCAATAAGTGCATTAAATATCTGGTCGGTACAACAAAATTATATTGAAGCGTTAATTCCATTTACCATTTTAGTTACTTGTTTTGTAAATATATTTTACAGCCGTTCTGAACAAAAGCAGAAAGATAGAAAAATGTTAAATTTTCGGTTTAATTACAGTTTAGCTCTGTTATTTGGTTTTATTCACGGTATGGGTTTTTCATATCTCCTGAAATCTATGTTAGGTAAAGAGGAAAACATTGTATTACCTCTGTTATCATTCAATTTAGGTTTAGAGTTAGGTCAACTATTGATCGTAGCTTGTATGCTATTAATTTCTGTTTTTTTAACTAGATTTACCAGAATAAAAAAAGCTGATTTTGTGTTTTTCATTTCTTCGGCAGTTTTTGGAATAGCTTTTTTATTATTTGTTCAACGTTTAAATGTTTTGTAATATGATTCGATTTTTTAAATTAACATTGGTTTTGTGTTTAACGGCTACTTTTGCTTTTGCTCAGAACATCAAAAATAATCCCACATCCAATCATGGAAATAAATTTGAACAATTAGGCACTATTTTGCCAACTCCAAATGAGTACAGAACAGCTTCCGGAGCACCGGGAAATAAGTACTGGCAACAAAAAGCAGATTATAATATTGAAGCAACCTTGGATGAAAAAAATCTGATGTTAATAGGTAAAGAGATTATTACTTATCATAATAACTCGCCTGATAAATTAGATTATTTATGGTTACAGTTAGATGAAAATCAGCACGATCCAAAATCGGATAATAATTATTTTGAGAATAATAAGATGAATGCTCCATTTGACATAAATGCTGTAAAAGCAATGGACGTAAACGAAACCTTAAAAGGACTGGGAGATCAGATTTTATCTGTAACAGACGAATTAGGAAAGCCTTTAAAATATACGGTTAATCAAACAATGATGCGTGTGGATTTACCTAAAACCCTGATGCCAAACTCTAAAATAAAATTTATTGTGAAATGGCAGTACAAAATGGGGAACCGCATGGAAATTGGCGGTCGTGGCGGTTACGAATTTTTTAAAGAAGACGGTAATCATTTATTTACCATGACTCAATGGTATCCACGCATGTGTGTGTATAGCGATTTTCAGGGATGGCAAAATAAACAATTTACAGGTCGTGGAGAATTTGCATTGGCTTTTGGAAATTATACAGTAAAAATGACGGTTCCTGCAGATCATATTGTTTGCTCAACGGGCGAATGTCAAAACTACGCACAAGTATTAACGCCAAATCAAATGGCACGTTGGACCAAAGCAAATGCGAATTACAATGATGTAACAGAAATTGTAACATTAGATGAATGCACTACTGCTGAGAAAAAACAAGCAACCGCTACTAAAACATGGATTTTTAAAGCAGATAGCGTAAGAGATTTTGCTTGGGGTTCATCTCGAAAATTTATGTGGGATGCCATGCCAATTAAAGTTGATGGAAAAAAAGTCATGTGTATGAGTTTTTATGGAAAAGAAGCTTATGGATTGTATAGAAAATATTCTACAAAAACAGTGGCGCACACCATTAAAACTTACTCAAAATTCACTATTCCGTATATATATCCTGTAGCACAAAGTATTGAAGCGGCAAACGGAATGGAGTACCCAATGATTTGTTTTAATTTTGGACGAACAGAGAAAGACGGAACTTATACCGAAGCCACTAAATATGGAATGTTAGGTGTAATTATTCATGAAGTTGGCCATAACTTTTTTCCAATGATTATTAATAGTGATGAACGTCAGTGGAGCTGGTTGGATGAAGGTTTAAATACATTTGTACAATTTTTAACGGAACAAGAATTTGATAATAATTATCCGTCAAATAGAGGACCTGCACATAAAATGGTAGATTATATGCGTTTACCAAAAGACCAATTAGAACCCATTATGACCAATAGTGAGAATATCAATAATTTTGGAGCTAATGCTTACGGTAAACCATGTACTGCTTTAAATATTTTGAGAGAAACGGTTATGGGACGAGAATTATTTGATTTTGCATTTAAACAGTACGCCACACGATGGGCATTTAAACATCCAACACCAGCCGATTTTTTCAGAACCATGGAAGATGCCAGTGCAGTTGATTTAGATTGGTTTTGGAGAGCATGGTTTTATGATATAGAACCGGTTGATGTATCTGTAGATTCTGTAAAAGCGTATACGTTCCTTAATAATAAAGAAGTTCCTGTAAAAATGGATACGATGAGAATTTATCCCAGAGCTAAAGACACTTTTGAGCCTGTTTCAAAAATCAGAAACAGAGAACAAGGTTTAAAGTTCTTAGTAGATGTAGATACAACTTTGCGTGATTTTTATTTTCATTATAAGCCGGAAGTAAAAACAGCAGTAGAGAAGAAAGCGGTTAATCGTTATGAAAATATAGAAGCGGTGAGTGATTCTGTTTTTGAAAGCATTAAAGGAAAATATAATTACGAAATTTATTTTACCAATAAAGGTGGTTGTGTAACACCTTTAATTATTCAATGGAATTTTAAAGATGGCACTTCGGAGATTGATAGAGTGAATGCTTATGTATGGCGTAAGAACGAAAAAAATGTTGTAAAAACATATTCTAAAAATAAAGAAGTCGCATCTATTGTTTTGGATCCTTACAAAGAAACCTGTGATATTGATGAGAAAAATAATACCTGGAATATAAAAGAAGCACCAAATCGTTTTGAGGTATTTAAAGGAAAAACAGTTGGTCGCGGACAAAGCACAGGTGGAAATCCTATGCAAAAAGCGAAGGAAGGGAAGTAGAGTCTGTTGACTAAAGGAGGGTTATATAGGATGCTTGTCACGCTGAGCGGAGTCGAAGCGGAGTAAACATTATGAGGATATTTCATTATTTCGTATACATTGTTAAATGCTCTGATAAATCATACTATACAGGAGTAACAAATAATGTTGAAAGAAGGGTTTATGAGAATAATAATTCATTAGATGATTCAGCGTATACTTTTAATAAAAGACCAGTTGAATTAGTTTTTTATCAACCATTTCAAGATATAAAACAAGCAATTACTTTTGAAAAACAAGTAAAAGGTTGGACAAGAAAAAAGAAAGAAGCATTGATTGAAAAGAATTGGGACAAAATAAAAGAATTGGCTGTTTGTATTAATGGATCTTCACATACAAATTATAGGAAAAATAGAACGCCCTTCGACTCCGCTCAGGGTGACAAAATACAATAACTGAAATTAAACTCAATCCGAATCTTGTATGCAAACACTTAATAGTTAAGTTTGTATGGCTATCCCGATAGCTATCGGAAGTAGTCGAACCAATAAATAAAAAAGAATAACAATAACCGTGATTTTTCATAATGCAACTCCTTAAAATAAGATACTTTCAACTAAAAAGAGATTTAGGTTTTTTATTTTTTGTTATAGTTGCTCTTGCATCTTGCATTTCTTTTTTAGCATTTAATCATGAAAAACAAATTGGTTTATACGTAACAGGAATTGTTGCGTATTTGTTTTATAATTTTCATAATAACCGTCGTGATATAGCTTTTATTAATAAGCATTTTGAAAATGCAAAATTTCAAATGATTAATGAATATCAATTGTTTTTATTGCCGTTTTCAATTCCTTGTTTGTTTACTAATTACTGGTATTGTTTTTTTGTTCTGCATGTTTTGGTTTTAGCTATTCCATTTTTTAATATAAAATCTAAGTACAACTTTAAATTCAGTTTTGTTACACGTTTTTTTAAGGACGATTATATTTTCATTTCAGGTGTTAGGAGAAATTTAATTTCATTAATTATTTTATTTTTATTAGCGCTGGCTCTTAGTCCCTTGAAATTATTTCCTTTGGTGGCATTATTTTTATTTAATAATGTGATATTTTCTTTCTATGAAGCCAATGAAAGTGTACAGATGTTGCAAGCCTCTCAGCGAACTCCAAAACAACTGATGGCATCGCTTCTAAATTCGGGAGTAAAAAAAATAGTACGTGTTAATTTTCCTATTCTTTTAATTAATTCTATTTTTAATCCAGATTTATGGATGTTTAATATGTATTTTTTTGCTTATAATGTACTGATATTAGCCACAGTTATTGCTTTAAAGTACGAGCATTATCAGTACAAAAGCACGTCAAATAATTTTCAAATAAAATTAATTATCCTGATTTTAGGTTTATTTATTCCATACTTGTTTCCTTTAGCTATTATATTTTATATTCAATCAAGAATAGGAGCTGTTAAAAATTTAAGTCATTATTTAGATGTTGTCAATTAAAGATTTATCGTTTAGTTATAACGAAGAATTAGTCTTAAAGGATATGAATATATCTTTTGAAGATAATTTCATACACGGTATTGTAGGATTAAACGGGAGTGGTAAAACAACATTCTTTAATGTGCTGGCTGGTTTTTTACCGCCGGATAAGGGAACTGTTTTATTGAATCATGCTGAGGTTTTTAAGAAAGATATTGCCTATATAGATGCTGAATCATTTTTTTATCCTAAACTAACGGCGGCTGAATTTTTATCTGTATTTCCAAAAACGAATAGTAATTTTAATGAAACTGAATTAGCACATATTTTTAATTTACCATTAGATGAGTTTATTGAAAATTATTCTACAGGAATGAAGAAAAAATTATTAATTATTTCTCAATTAAAGCAGGATAAACAGTTATTTATTTTTGATGAACCCTTTAACGGACTAGATATTGAATCAAATAAATCGTTACAGTATATTATTGAATTATTAAACAAAAAAGGTAAAACCATATTTATTGCTTCTCATATTATAGAACCCTTGTATGGACTCTGCCATAAAATACATCACTTAAAAAATAAAAATTTTGTAAAAAGCTATTTACCCGATGATTATGGCTTATTAAATACTGAAGTTTTTGGAGAATTTGATGAGCATTTAAAAAACACATTAAGTCAATCGCTATGAGACCTATTAGTTTATTGATATTTTTATTGCTATCAATTGTAGTATCGGCTCAATCAAAAGTTTTTACTAAAGAAGATACATTATTAGGTAGTAATCATCAGTATAGAGCTTGGTGGGATGTAAAGCATTATCATCTTTCAATTAAACCTGATTTTAAAGAAAAATCTATTTCAGGATATAATATTATTACGTATAAAGTTGTGTCGGATAGTTTGCCTTTTGTTATGCAACTTGATTTGCAGAGCCCTTTACTTATTGATTCTATTTTTTTTAATAGAACAAAAATAAATGATTTCAAAAAAGTAGCTAATAGATGGATGCTACAACTCCCTCCTCAGAAAAAAAAATCTGAAAATTATATTCAAGTTTTTTATCATGGTAAGCCAACAATAGCCAAAAATCCACCATGGGATGGCGGTTGGGTGTGGAAAAAAGATTCTTTAGGTAATCCTTGGATGAGTGTTGCTTGCCAAGGTGCTGGGGCAAGCGTTTGGTATCCATGTAAAGATTTACAAAGTGATGAGTCTGATGAGGGTGCGCTGATAGAAATCCATGTTCCCGATACTCTAACTGCTATTGGTAACGGACAATTAATAAGTAAGCACATCAATCAAAAAGGATGGATGTCGTATTTATGGCGGATCACTCATTCTATAAATAATTATAATATCATCCCTTACATTGGAAAATACACTTTATTACATGATTCTATTGAAGGAGAGAAAGGAAAATTAATGACTGATTATTGGGTATTGAATTATCATAAACAAAAAGCAATTCAGCATTTAAAACCTAATGTGATTAAAACCATCAAATGCTTTGAGTATTGGTTTGGTCCTTATCCTTTTTATGAAGACTTCTATAAAATAGTAGAAGCACCTTATTTAGGTATGGAGCATCAAAGCAATATAGCTTATGGAAATTACTATTTAAATGGTTATGCAGGGCGAGATTTATCAAATACAGGTTGGGGCTTGAAATGGGATTTTATTGTGGTGCATGAAAGTGGTCATGAATGGTTTGGAAATAATATAACGGCAAGTGATGTAGCTGATAATTGGATTCATGAGGGATTTACATCTTATTCGGAAGTATTGTTTACCGAATGTGAGTTTGGTAAAGAAGCAGGTAATGATTATTGTGAAGGAGTTAAGAAATCGATTAATAATGATATTCCGATTATTGGTAAGTATGATGTGCATCAAGAGGGTAGTGGAGATATGTATAATAAAGGAAGTCAAGTAGTTCATATGATAAGACAAGTCATAAATGACGATGAGAAATTTAGATTACTATTGAGAGAGATGAATCGGACCTTTTATCATCAAACTGTTTCTACAAAAGAGTTAGAGTTATTTATCAATGAAAAAACAGGAATTAATTTTATACCCTTTTTTAATCAGTATTTACGAACTACTCAAATACCAATGCTGCAATATAAAATAAAGAAAAATAAATTGTCCTTTAGGTATACAAACTGTTTAACTGAATTTAATATGCCAGTAAAAATTAAAACAGATAAAGAGTTTATCATTACTCCAACAACGCAATGGCAAACCATTAGTTTGGAAAAGAAAACCAAAACAATTTCTTTAGATAGAAATGTGTATGTAAAGTTGGAAAAGGGAAAGTAATAATAGACCTTTCAGGTTTTAAAACCTGAAAGGTCTATTTTAAAACAACCGTCCCTCAACAGGCCCCGAATGTTCTATTTCATGTTTCAAGAGCCATTCTTTTTTATCAAGTCCCCAAGCATAGCCGGTTAAACTTCCATCGGAACCAATTACACGGTGACAGGGAACTATAATAGCAATTTTGTTTTTACCATTTGTCGTTCCAACTGCTCTAATACTTTTTATATCCCCAATTTTATGCGCCAGTAATGAGTAAGTGCAAGTATCTCCGTATGGAATTTTGTATACTTCAGCCCACACTTTTTGTTGAAAATCGGTGCCGATTTGAAAAACAGGTAAATCAAATTGTAAACGGATACCGGCAAAATATTCTTTTAATTGCTTAATACATTCTTTGTTTAAAGGAGTATCAATAGTAAAGGGTTCTGTTTCTTTTTCTACAAATAGTACAGAGCATATTTTTTGATTAATACTTTTTATTTGTATTAATCCAATAGGTGATTCGTAATAGGAAATATCAAATGTATCTTTCATTTATTTCAATGAAACACTATCTGCAATTTTATTGTTTTCACACATTAATGTACGGGAAGGATACTTACTATACAGTAACAAGTCATGTGTAGCAAATAAAACACAACGACCTTGTTTACTAATATCCAACAATATTTTCATGATTTCTTCAGATGTATCAGGATCTAAATTTCCGGTGGGCTCATCTGCTAAAATAATTTCAGGCTCATTAATTAAAGCTCGGGCAATACTAATACGTTGTTGTTCTCCTCCTGATAATTGAAAAGACATGGCTTGCTCCTTACTCTCTAAACCAACTTTTGATAAAACATCTTTTACACGCGCTTTTATTTTTATTTCGTCAGTCCAGCCGGTGGCTTTCATTACAAAACGCAGATTTTCAAATACATTACGATCGCTTAATAACTGAAAATCCTGAAAAACAATACCCAGTTTCCGTCTTAAAAAAGGAATTTCTTTACGCTTTAAGTTATGTAATTTAAAGCCGGCAACCTCTCCAAAACCTTGAGTTAACTCCAAATCGCCATAAATAGTTTTCAGTAAACTACTTTTCCCACTACCTGTTTTCCCTAATAAATACACAAACTCTCCTTTATTAAGGGTTAA
>JAEUTR010000294.1 GCA_016787365.1 Bacteroidia bacterium | reverse complement strand
ATAGCTGTGTGTTTGATTATAATTGAAGTTCATTTAAATTTAGTAAAATATCGTAATGACGATGTTATTAAATGGGACGTAAAAGGCTATTATAGTTATTTACCCGCATTGTTTATTGATCACGACTTGTCATTAGGATTTATTACACCCGAAAATAAATCGTTATACAGTGGAGTTAAATACGCTTATGTAGATGATGTTAATGGAAATCATATAATTAAGTATCCAATGGGAATGGCGGTACTGTATGCACCGTTTTTTTTGGCAGCACATCTGTTAGCTACGCCATTAGGGTATAAGCAGGATGGTTTTTCGGATATTTATCAATTTTGTATTGAGTTTTCCGGTTTGTTTTATTTACTGATTGGATTTTGGTTTTTAAGAAAACTACTGCTTCAGTTTTATTCCGAAAAAATGACGGCAACAACATTACTATTTATATTTTTTTGCACAAATTTACTTTACTACTCGTCGGCAGAAGCAGCTATGTCGCATGCCTATACCTTTTCCTTATTTTCTGTTTTTTTGTATTATGTATTTGAATTTTATAAGGCAATACGGTTAAAAAATGTCATTCTGTTAGCTATTTGTTTTGGATTGATAGTACTGGTAAGACCATTGAATGTTTTTTTGATAATGCCTTTGTTGTTATTTAAAATAAATTCGGTTTACGATATAAAAACCAGGTTTCTATTTTTTATAAAAAACTATAAGTATATCATTGTTTTTGCATTGATTGTGGCCTTGATTTTACTTCCTCAGCTAATATATTATAAGTACGTTACCGGTAATTGGTTGGTGTTTTCATATGGCAAAGAACGTTTTTATTTTAATCAGTTTCATCAGTTAGATGCTTTATTGGGATTTAGAAAAGGTTGGTTAATTTACACACCGGTTATGTTGTTTTCTTTGATAGGTTTATGCTATATGAGAAAACAAACCGTTAATGGTTTTACAATTTCTATATTAATTTTAGTTCCATTTTATTTCTATTTGGTTTCAAGCTGGTGGTGCTGGTGGTATGGTGGTTCATTTGGGTTAAGAGCTATGATAGACGTATATCCATTATTAGCGTTACCATTGGCAGCTTTATTTTATAAGTTAAATCAATGCGATATATATAAACGCCGATTCGTATACGTTGTTTTAGGATTGCTTTTGTTTTTAAATTTATTTCAAACGGTACAATACAAATATAATATTATTGATTACGATGGTATGACTTTTAAATCATATGTACATGTATTTGGAACATTAGACGATGAAAAAATTGATACGACGTTATTAAAAAAGCCCGATTATGAAAAGGCGGTTTTAGGATTGCCCGAATAATTATATAAACCGGTATTGGGGCTATATAAACGGTAAATACATATCCTTTGAATTGTTTACTTTTACCATATGGCATTACTGTTAAAAGAAAATATTAAAGTAGCAACTGATTCTATTAAAGGAAATAAGCTACGGGCATTTTTAACCATGCTGATTATCTTTTTTGGTATTACGGCCTTAGTTGGTATTTCGTCGGCTATCGATGCTATGAAAGGCTCCATTAACAGTAATTTCACAAGCATGGGAGCCAATTCTTTTACCATTCGAAATAAAGAAACCTCAGTGAGGATAGGCAGAAAAGGGAAACGTTCTAAAAAATATGAATCCATTACGTATAAAGAAGCGCTGAGGTTTAAAAATGAATTTGTATTTCCTGTAACAACTGCTGTTTCTACAATGGCCTCGTTTAATTCTCGGTTAAAGTTTGAATCAGAAAAAACAAATCCTAATATTCAGGTATTTGGTGGAGATGAAAATTATTTGACAACAAGTGGCTATGAATTAGAAAAAGGCAGGAATTTTTCGCCTCAGGAAATAATTAGTGGAACTCATGTGGTTATTATTGGAAAAGATGTGGAGTTTGCTTTGTTTAAAGGAAAACAAAAAGCATTGGATAAAACAATTACTATTAATGGTGGAAAATATAAGGTAATTGCTGTTTTAGCAAGTAAAGGTAATAGTATGGGATTTGGTGGTGATAAAGTATGTATTATTCCTTTAACAGCTGCCAGACAATATTTTGGCAGACCTGATATGAGTTTTACGATTAGTGTATTGGCAAAAAATGCAGCTTGGTTAGATTTGGCCTTAGGAGAAGCCAATGGTTTATTTAGAAAGATAAGAGCTGTGCCTGTTGGAGAAGATGATAATTTTGAAATTACAAGAGCAGATAGTTTAGCAAGCATGTTAATTGGTTTAACCAGTAAAGCCTCCATGGGTGCAATTATCATAGGTATCATTACTCTTATAGGAGCTTCAATAGGGCTGATGAATATTATGTTGGTTTCTGTAACCGAACGAACCAAAGAAATTGGAATCAGAAAAGCATTGGGCGCTACTGCCGAAACCATTAAAATTCAGTTTTTAATTGAAAGTATTGTCATTTGCGTCTGCGGCGGATTTTTTGGGATATTAATGGGAATTATTACCGCTAACTTAATTTCGTTTAACCTAAGCTCCGATTTTTTTATGCCATGGTTTTGGATAATTACAGGCTTTTTGGTTTGTTTGGTAGTAGGATTAATTAGTGGCTATTTACCTGCCAAACGCGCTTCCCAGCTCGATCCGATTGAGAGTTTAAGGTTTGAATAAAGAAGCCGGGAATTATTAGCCTTTTAATTTAATGAGGGCAAATACCGAGTAATTCAGCATGTCCATATAATTAGCATCAACACCTTCGCTGATAATGGTTTTACCTTTATTATCTTCTATTTGTTTTACTCTGAATATTTTCATTAAAATTAAATCGGTTAACGAACTAATTCTCATATCACGCCAAGCTTCGCCATAATCATGGTTTTTGTCTTCCATTAATTGCTTGGTTTGCTTTGCATATTTGTTATATAATTGTTCAACCTCTTCGTAAGGTAATTCAACACGTGTGTCATCCTGTAATTCCAGTTGAATTAATGAGATGATGCAGTAGTTTATAATACCA
>JAEUTR010000264.1 GCA_016787365.1 Bacteroidia bacterium | reverse complement strand
ACCCCGTCCATACTTCTTTCAATATCAAAATGACTATTGTTTATTTCAGAAGCCGTCGCCCAATCTAAAACCACGGCTTTATTATCCGGAGTAGCCGTAAAATATAGTAACTCTATTGGCAGAGGATTCGTTCCTCCAACTTTATTAGCCAATGTAAATCTACTATATGAAGTAAAGGCATTTGGAGCAGAAGTTGACGTAACACTACCAACCCAGGCAGTTGCACCCGTTCCTCCTATATCATGCCACGTTGTAGCAGCAGTATTGGTGTTTTTTACAATAGTTAAATAAGTAGGATCCGTAACCATATCATTACTACCATAATACAATGTGATAGTTTGAGTACCATTAACGTGTAAAGTAGGAGAAGAAACGCCTGTACTTGTTAATACACGATTAATATCCCAGTAATGTTTTTTTGAAATAGAATCTACGGTTAAAGGTACAGTATACCCTAATGCAAAAGCATTTGCATTAAATACCTCCGAGTTATATGTATATGAAGCGACATTATTATGTCTGGCACCTAATACTACCGGTCTCCAATCTGCTGTTTTTCCAATTGGAAAATTAAGCGTTCTTGCACCATTTAATGCCATATCATAATTCATTGGGCCATTGATGTAGCTTAACGAATTACCAATAGTGGTTCCCGCAGCATTATTCATATTTAAAATATTACTTGATGTTGTATTGATTAAGCCCTGAGTTAAAGTAAGTGTTGTAGTTATATTTATTCTTGTATTTAATGTAACATCATTACTTGTTTTATTCATGGTTAACCTTGTAAATACAGGATTTGCAATACTACCTGATTTGTTAATTGTTTGAGCGTTTAAACCATTGAATGTTGCGGTACCTGTTCCTGAACCAAACGTCATAGTATAATTAGAGGCAGATGAAATGGTAACATTACCTCCGTATGTACAATTGGCATTATAGTTTGGAGCTAATACACCACTATTACTTTGAGTAAAAGTGACATCACCATTATAAGCATCTGTTGTTGAATTTGCTAATCGTAAGTAGTTTGCACTTATATTAGTAATGGTAGTAGTTCCGTTAAAAGTATTTCCGCCCACACAATCATTATTGGTAGCGCCATTTTTTTGAATCGTAGCCACTCCATTATAGGTTGCTCCATTTAAAAATACCTGAGGGAAATTTATAGTGACATCCGCGTTAAATAACGTTCCGGTTCCGCTTATAATTATTCCTGTTCCTGAAGTTTGTGTTAGTGATTGAGCAGTTGTTCCAAGTTGGGTAAAACGAAGTAATGATAAAGTTCCTCCATTAAAACCACTTCCGCCAATGCTGATAGTTTTAGTATTGGCAAGAGTAGATGTTGCTGTTGCTCCTGTATTAAAAAACACACCACTTGAAGTCCCTGCTCCTGTATTAACTAATGTTATGTTCCCATTGTAAGATGAAGTTCCTACGGTTCCTAAATTAATTTGAGTACTCGCATTGGTATTTGATAAGTTAACAGACAAATCTCCATTATAGGTAGCTGTAGTTGTACTACCATTTAAAATACGAAGGTCACTTCTAATGCTTCCTGAATTATTTATGGTAACGTTACCGTTAAATAAAACCGAGGTGTTATTACTTTCTGCAATTAGGTATGACCACTGATCAGCCCCACCTGTTTTAGCTGAATTAATAGTAACATTTTGTGCAAAAGTGGTTGTTTGTGCAGGATGATTATGTGCAAAATAAATACGGTAACTTCCTGTATTATTAAAGGTAGTTACTCCATTAAATATATCTGCAGCTCCGTTTCCGGTTAATAAATATCCCGAACCACTATTGTTTATGGTAGTTGTATTGTTAAATACATTTCCGCCAATTCCGGCATTATCAGTTGCTCCATTTTTTTGAATGGTAGCAATACCATTATATGTGGTTCCATTTAATAATACTTGTGGGAAATTGAAATTTACATCGCCATCAAATCTGGATGTTGGACCTAAAATAATTCTGGCGACCCCTGTTGTTTGAGTTAAAGTTTGAGCAGTCGCTCCATTTTGTGTGAAGCGGATAAGTGATAATTCACCGTTAACAAAGCCACCTGCCCCTAAAGAAATAGTTTTGGTTGCCGCAAGTGTTGAAGCTGCAGTAGCAGCGGCGTTAAAGTAAACACCGCTTCCTGCACCTCCTGCCGTATTTCTTACAGTAATATTGCCATTGTATAATGATGTACCTACAGTGCCTAATTGCACTTGGGTTGATGTATGAGAATTTGTTAAATTAATACTTAAATCTCCATTATAAGTTGCATTGGTAGTTGCACCGCCTTGTAATATTCTATAATTACTTTGAAGTGTTCCTGAGATATTAATAGCTACATTTCCGTTAAACAAAACAGAAGTGTTTGCCCCCTCAGCAATAAGATAAGACCATCCATCTGTTCCTCCGGTTTTTGCTGCATTTATTGTTAAATCCTGAGCAAAGGTTGTTGTTTGTCCGGAATGGCTATTTGCAAATACTATTCGATAGCTTCCTGTATTATTAAAAGTAGTTATTCCATTAAATGTATCTGCAGATCCATTACCTGTTAGTAATTGTCCTGAACCACTATTGGTAATAATGGTTGTTCCGTTAAATATATTTCCACCGGTTCCGGAATTGTCCGTTGCTCCATTTTTTTCTATAGTAGCAGTTCTAAGATAAGTTGTGCCATTTAAATTTACTTGAGGAAAATTAAAATTAACATCACCTTCAAATCTTGAAAGAGGACCTAATGTTAAAATTCCTGTTCCCGTTAGTTGAGTTAACGTTTGTGCTGTATTACTTAATTGAGTAAATTGTTTTAATAATAATGTTCCGGAAGAAAAACCTGCACCGCTAATGCTAATTGTTTTTGAAGCTGCTAGTGTTGCAGTTGCAGTAGCATTACCTGTACAAAACTGGACGCCTTGACCATTTGTTGAACTTACAATAATGTTGTCGTTAAAAATTGTACCGGATGAATATGGGGAAACATAGATAAGGGTATTAGCTGTTGGTGTATTATTAAATGTGGCAATACCTCCAAATATATTATTACTGCTATTATAAGCAACATATATACTGTTTGATCCTGTATTGTTAAAAGTGGCATCACTATTAAATTGATCGGAGTTTCCATTTCCAAACATTAAATAACCTGAGCCTGAGTTTGTCATCGTTGCACTGCCATTAAAAATATTATTGCCAGAGCCGGCGTCGTCAGTTGCTCCATTTTTAGTACAATTTGTTGTACCACTAAAAATACATCCGTTGAAAAGTAAACGTGGACTAACCGAAGTTACATTTCCACCTATGCTTGAAGATGGTCCAAACTGAAGATAGTTAGAACCTGCAGCTAAGGTTAAATTGATTGGTGCATTTCCTAATTGAGTGAACCGTTGAAGGATTAAATAACCGGAAGTAAATCCAACACCACCAACCTGAATAGTTTTTGTAGCTGCTAATGTAGCTGTTGATAATGCTGAACCGCCACAGAAATTTATACCGGTTGAACTACCAATTGAATTAACAGTAATGTTGCCATTAAATAAATTTCCGGCAGAAGCATAGGCCGGTAAAATTCTTTCTGAACCTGTATTGGTAAAAGTTACATCTCCATTAAATACATCGGGGCTACCATTCCCTAATAATAGGTATCCTGTTGTATTATTTATAATTGTAGAAGATGAATTGAAAGTATTTCCTCCAGTCCAAGAATCGTTTGTGTTACCATTTTTTGTAATTGAAACTACTCCGTTAAATGTAGAGGTTAGTATGTTATTGATACGTTGCGCATCAATTGTTAAATCTCCACCAATTGTTGAGTTTGGTCCAATTTGTATATAATTTGATCCCACAGGAAGTGTCAAATTAATAGGAGCAGATCCTAATTGAGTGAAGCGTTGTAGTAACAAATAGCCTGATGTAAAACCTGAACCTCCAATTTGAATTGTTTTTGTTGCTGCTAAAGTTGATGTTGATAATCCTCCCGCTCCAAAATTAATTCCAACAGAACTACCAATTGAGTTAACTGTAATATTTCCATTGAATAAATTTCCTGGAGAATTATAGCTAGGTGTAATATAACTAGAGCCAGAATTAGTAAACGTAACATCTCCATTAAAAACATCCGGATTTGTAGTTCCTAATTGTAAATAGCCAGTTCCAGAATTTAAAATACTTGTTGTTGAACCAAATATGTTACCTCCCGTCCATTGATCGCTTGCCGCGCCATTTTTTGTTATATCAACGGTTCCGTTAAAGGTTGTTGTAACAATGTTATTAAAACTTGGTGCAACAGCAGTAAAATTACCTCCAATAGTTGTTAAAGGCCCCAGAGTTAAATAATTTGAACCAGTGGCTAAATTTAAATTAATTGCAGCGTTACCTAATTGAGTAAAACGTTGTAATATTAAATAGCCCGAAGAAAATCCAAGTCCGCCAACTTGAATAGTTTTAGTTGCTGCTAACGTTGCGGTTCCTAATGCAGTACCACAAAAATTTATCCCAGTGGCAGTGCCAGTGGAATTAACAGTAATGTTTCCATTAAATAAATTTCCGGGAGAGTTATAGGCAGGCAAAATACGCTCTGTTCCTGTATTTGTAAAAGTCACATCATTGTTAAAGGTATCAGGGTTTGTCCATCCTAACCCAAAATAACCTGCTCCTGAATTGGATATAGCGGTTACTCCATTAAACGTATTTCCCCCAGGGCATTGATCACTTGAGGCACCTGTTTTACTTGCATCAAAAATTCCATTAAATGTTGAACCACTAAGCCAATAAGTAGGACTTGTAGATGTTATGTTTCCACCAAATACAGAATTTCTAAAATATAAACCTGTAGCTGTACCAGTTAAAGGTAAATTAATTGATGCAGAACCTAATTGGGTAAATCCACCAAAATATAAAAACCCATTACTAAAACCGGCACCACCAACCGAAATAGTTTTACCAGAAGCTTGGGTAGGAGTACCTGTCCCACCAGAGTACCCTAAATAAATACCACCCGAACCTGTTGAAGTAACTGTAATATCATCATTAAATAAATCGTTGCTATTATATCCTAGCATAAAATAGCCGGTGTTACTTTGCTGATTAATAGTTAGTGTAGAATTAAATATGTTTTGATTACCATTGTTGTGCATGGATGTTCCCCCTGTTTTTGTAAATACAGTAGGACCATTAAAGGTACCTCCTTGTATTTCTATATTAGCGGCAGTAACATTTAGTGCGCCACCTATTACACAAGGCCCAGCTGGTCCACTAACATAAAATGCCGAATTAGTTCCGGTCAAAGGAAGATTAATAGGGACATTTCCTAATTGTGTGAAAGAACCTAAAAGTAAGTATCCTGCACTAAATCCGGCGCCACCAATATTAATTGTTTTTCCTGATGCTAAGGTTGGAGTTCCGGTACCACCATTATGTCCTAAACGAATTCCTCCAATATTAGTTGATGTCACCGTGATATCATCATTGAATTGATCAGCGGAATTATAACCAAGCATAAAGTATCCGGTTGAACTTGTTTGGTTAATGGTGCAGGTAGAATTAAAAATATTTAAGTTTCCGTTATTGTGATTACTTGTTCCCCCTGTTTTATTAAAGGTAGTTGCTCCATTATACGTTCCTCCATAAGGAGTAATATCAGGTGCTGTAACAGTGAAATTTCCGACAAATACATTTCCATTGAGTGTAACATTTGTTGTGCCTGTTGTCGTTAAGTTTATAGGAGTAGCATCAGCTTGTTGAACTCTATATAATTGAAGATACCCTGAGTTATAGGTTCCATTAGTAATGATGCTTTTTGTCGCGGCTAAATTTATGATTGGAAACGTTCCACCCCAACCAATGGCAATTCCACCGGCTGCTGTATTTGGTCCGCTTTGAGAAACATAAAGATTACCATTAAATTGACTAGTGCAATTATTGCCAAAAATAATTCGTCCTCCAGTTGAAGATGTATTGTTTGCATAAACATCTGCATTATAGGTATCGGCAGTTCCATTAGCAAATCCAATAAATCCATTACTTGAATTGTTGATAGTTAAAACTCCGTTATAAATGTTTCCTCCTGATGACCAAGTATTAAGAATAGACCCGCCTACGTTATAATTAACGGCGGCGGCAAATGTTGAAGTTTGTGCAGAAATAATGCCGGCATTAATAGTTAAACTTCCGTTGATAGATGATCCATAAATATTTACTCCACCTGCATTACCTGGAGATAATGTTAATGCTGTTGAGCCTATTTGAGTTAATTTATATATGTACAAACCAGAACCATTAAATGTGCTACAGTTTATGGTATTGCCTGTATTTAAGCTTACTGCACCATTATATCCTAAATAAATTACTCCATTTCCTGTAGGATTGTTTATGGTAACATTTGAATTAAAATTTACATTTCTTCCGTATCCTAAATACAAACCACCTGTATTTGTAACATTTAATGTTGTTGAACCATTAAAATTATCTAATCTTCCCACAGCCCCATTGGTTAATAGTAAATAACCTGTACCGGAATTTGTGATAGATGTTGCTCCGTTAAATGTATTATTTCCTGTTGATTGGGCATTTGCCCCACCATTCTTATTTACAGTAACACTACCATTAAATGTACTACCATTAAAATAAACCTCGGTAACATTAGCGGTAATGTTTGCTCCAAATGTGGTTCCTGCAAATGTTAATGCTGTAGCTGTAGAGTTAAAAGTCCCATTATTACAGCTGCCACCATTACAAGCTACTACGCCTGTTGTGTTTAAAGTAAACGCATTTAGATTTAGAACACCGCTTGTGATGGTTAAATTTGTAATAGTGGTATTTCCGGCCAAAATACAATTGTTAGCACCTGTAACAATAGTAACGTTATCTGCAGCTCCTGGAATTCCATTAGGTGTCCAGTTGGTATTTGTCCCCCAATTCGAGGAGGTTGATCCGTTCCAGATATATGAAATCTGACCAATTGAAACTGTATAAAATAATGTAATAGCAAAGAGTAATATAATTCTTTTCATAATGTAAAAAATTTCTACTTAAAAATAAGAAGAAAAATCTAACATATGTAAGATTTATTTGAAAAATGTTAATTGTTTATATGGTTTTTAACATTTTACCGGATTTTTTTGACAAACTACTAAAAAGGCTTTGTTCTGGCATTTTTTTCTGCAATTCTTCTCAGATTTTCCTGACGACGTTTACCGCCAAGATTCACTTTTTTGTTTTTTTCCTTTTTTTCATGAAAAGCACCGGTTGGAGTAATGATTTTTGGAATTTTCTTTAATGATTTATCTCTGGTTACGGGTTTTTCATCCTGAGTTAAGTTTTCTGATATTTCAACAGCTTCGGGCATATCTAATATCACTAACTTTTTCTTCATTAATGTTTCAATTTCCTTTTGCATAGTCGTATCTTTTTTAGTGACGAAACTGATTGCAATACCTGTTTTATCTGCACGTCCGGTTCTTCCTATTCGATGAATATACGCACTTGCTTCTTTTGAAGGCATATCAAAATTAATAACATGCGTTACATCTTTTAAATCTAATCCGCGAGCAATTACGTCGGTAGCAATTAATAAACGATGAGTTCCTTCGTCAAATTTCTTTACAGCACTAAAACGCTGAGGTTGTGATTTATTGGAGTGAATAACTCCAATTTCTTCGGCAAACGCAGGACCTATTTCTTTATAAATATCATCTGCTATTTTTTTATTTTTCACAAACAGTAATACTTTGCTAAATGCTTTTTCTGTTTGTAATAAAAATTCTAACAAGTTAACTTTAGTGTAAAAATTAGGAACATAATATGCTTGTTGAATAATTTTTTCTAATGGTGTGCCTCTGCTTATTAACTCAATATACTCGGGTTTTTTAAAATAATTGTCAATCATTAATTCTACATCTTCATTTAAAGTAGCCGAAAACATTAAGTTTTGACGCTTTTCAGGAAGGATGTCTAATATTTTTATTAATTGTGCTCTAAATCCCAGATTCAGCATTTCATCAACTTCATCAATAACTAATTTTTGAATGCTGTTAAACTGAAGTGTTCTGCTCAAGGTTAAATCTATTAATCTTCCAGGAGTAGCTACTAAAATATCTACACCATCATATACTTTTTGTTTTTGAATATTGATATTGCCGCCACCATATACACCTACACAACGTGCTTGCATATAGGCTGATAATTTTGCTACTTCATCTACCACTTGTAATACTAATTCACGTGTAGGGACAACAATTAATACGCGTGGTTGACGTTGTTCGGAATAGGTTAACTGACGTAAAATTGGCAATAGGTATGCAAAGGTTTTTCCTGTACCTGTTTGAGCAATCCCAACAGCGTCTTTACCCGACATAATTACAGGAAATGCTTTTTCCTGAATGGGCGTTGGATTTTCAAAACCGATATCGCTTAAAGCATTTAATAATTGTTTTGTAAGGTTGAGGTCTTTAAACGTAGTCATTGCATGATAATTTGGGCAAAGATACGTTAATTTTTGTCAGTTCGAGCGTAGTTGAGAACAATGTGCAGCATCTCGATAAAGCTTGATTCTATAGTATTTACAGCCTCTTTAGTGGCTCTAGTAAATATTCTAGCCCATTAGATTTGATTTCATACATCGTTGCCAGCATCATACCAAGTTTCCCATCAGGAAAACCTTTGCGCTGAAACCATTCTAAATATGAAACCGGTAAATTAGCCAATGTAATACCTTTATATCTTCCAAAAGGCATTTTAAATTTTACTAATTCTAATAATACTTCGGATTGGTGCATCGCTTTTTGATTCGCTTCGACTCCGCTCAGCGTGACACTTATTTTTTAACTTTCTTTTTCTTATCTTTTCTTTTGCTCCAAAAGTTGTATCCAAACCCTAATAAGGCAATAATAGCCACAGGAATTTTCCACGATACTAATCCTTCTTCTCCTACATAACACATAAACCTCTCCCAACGGAATTTGCCATCATGAGAATTTTTAGTTAATGAACCGATGATTGATTTACCGCTAACAGGATTATTTTTTGGATCTTTCATGCTAAACCAAACAAATACAGGTCTTCCCACAATATGATCAAATGGTACTACTCCCCAACTACGACTATCTGCTGAATTATGGCGATTATCTCCCATCATCCAATAATATCCTTGTTTAAACGTATATGATGTAATTGGTTTCCCATCATATAATACCTGAGCTCCTGATTTTGTGATAGCATGAATGCCATCATCGTATGTACTTAGCATTTTTTCATACAAACAAATATTTCCGGTATCAATTGCCACAGTCATTCCTTCTTTAGGAAGCGTGAATGGCCCGAAATTATCATTATTCCATGGATAACGAGGATTGTGAGGGAATATACTTTCGCTGTATAATCCTTTTGGGTCAATCCGTTTTTTTACATTAACTACATATGGTGTGTTTTTTATTTGTTCTGCAACATCTGCAGGCATATTAAAAGAATACACAGTTGTATCTTCTCCTAAATAACCTTTTACATAGGCTTCCGTTACATAAATATCATGTTTATCTAAAAAATCTTCATCAATTTGAAGTTGTTTGTTTAATACAGTTACATCATAAAAATGCTGAGCATGTTCAGGCATCTCTTGTTTTGTATCATTTATGTATATTTCTCCGTCTTTAATTTCAATTTTATCACCGGCTATACCAACGCAGCGTTTTACATAATGCTCACGTTTATCTACAGGTCTTCCAACTTTTTTTCCGTTTTTGATAACCATTCCTCCCAGTTCTATAGTAAAGTTTGGATTATTCATGTTCTGGTAACCATATTGTCTTACCATTTCGTAATAGCTTGTGAACTGTTGTGTGCCAATGGTAACGGTATCTCCATCAGGATAATTAAACACAATGATTTCGCCATTTTTTGGTTTTGAATAACCGGGCAAACGCATATATGGTAATTTTATCCACTCTAAATACGATTGGGTTCCGGTTGTAAATGGAAGTGTATGATGAGCAAATGGGAAGGCCATTGGGGTTTGCGGAACTTTTGCACCGTAACATACTTTATTAACAAACAAAAAGTCGCCAACCATTAATGATTTTTCAAGAGATGAGGTTGGAATAGTAAATGCTTCGAAGAAAAATCCACGAATGATAGATGCTGCTACTACTGCAAAAATAATGGGGTCTGCCCAGTTTTTAATAAAAGATGATTCTGATTTAATATCACTTACGCCAAAATATTTAATATCTTTATTAAAGCCCAAATACGCAAAATATAAATAAGGCATTAATGAAGCGTATATCAAATCATTATTCATTCGTTTTTTAAATGCACGAGCTACGTGAAAGCCATATACGCCATACATAATTAAATTAACCCCGGGAACAATCATAATTAAACCCCACCATTTTGGACGATTGATAATCGATCCTAAAACCCAGAAATTATAAACCGGAATAAGTGCTTTCCATGCAGGAAGTCCTGCTTTTTCAAATATTTTATATAGTCCTGCAAATGAAATTAAAACGAGTATTAAAAAAATAATATTGCCCATGTTTATAGTTATGAATTATGAGTTTTGAGTGATAAAGTGTTTTAGAATTATATTAAATCGTTCATGGTAAATATACCTTTTTTGCCTTTAATGTATTCGGCTGCAATAACAGCACCTAATGCAAATCCTTTACGATTATGAGCCTTGTGCATTATTTCTATATCGTCAACTGAGGAAGTGTATTTAATGATATGTGTTCCTGGAACTTCACCTTCTCTAACGTCTTTAATGAATAAAGTTTCGGAATTATTATCAGTGATACTCCAGTTTTTTTTACGATCTATTTTGTCAAGTACCTGATTAGCTAATGAAATAGCCGTACCACTTGGTTTATCTAATTTATGTATATGATGAATTTCTTCCATCTCAACATTATATGAATCATACTTATTCATTAACTCAGCTAAATAAGAATTCACTTTGAAAAATAAGTTTACTCCCAAGCTAAAATTTGTTGCATGAAATAATGCTGTATTTTTTTGTTTGCATTCTGTTTCTATTTCTTTAAAAGAATCATACCAACCTGTTGTGCCAACAACAATAGGAACTTGTGCATCAAAACATTTTTTGATATTTGCTATAACGGTGTGCGGTGTACTAAACTCAATAGCAACATCTGCCTTTTTTAACTCTTCGTTTGTAAAACTTGACGCATTGCTTTCATCTACTTTTAAAACAATGGAATGTCCTCTTTGCAAAGCAATAGTTTCTATCTCTTTGCCCATTTTACCATATCCTAATAATGCAATATTCACTGTTATTTAAATTTTAATTTCAAAGTTAATCCGGCTTGTAATTTATTGTTATAATCAAAGGTAGAGTAGGGATTTACCTGTAAACTTAAGTCATCACTTACATCAAACGTTTTTAAATGAGCATCCACGTTGGCATCTATAATGTTTACAATATAAACTAATGCTCCAATCATAATGGCCATGTCTCTAAATTTTCTGTATTGCCTTTTTTCGGTAATTAAACCACTGGTTGTGTATTTGGTTTCATTTATAGTACTTGGATCTTCGTCATTTTCATACCTCAGATTATTACTATAATATTTATATTTAATTTGGTTGGTAACTCCCCAGTATGTTAATCCTCCCAAGGCGGCATAAATTACAGGCACTTTCCAATATTTACGATTGTATATTTGTCCTAAACCTGGTAAACAGGCACTCATAATGGTTGCTTTACGTGCACTGGAGTATATTGCTTTGTTTACCGCTTTTTTATCTTTAACAGAATCTTTTTTGATTTCGTTTCTTAACGAATCGTTTTGTTGAGCTTGTAAGGTTATACAAACTGTAGATAAAAAAAATATGATATATAATGTTGAAATTTTCACCTAATCAAAAATAGTCACAAGTAATCTAGTCTTAAATTACTTGTGACTAATGGTTAGTTAATTTATGTCAAAAAAAGATAAAATGTGTTCCAATTCAGTATCGTTATTAAAGCTTAATGTGATAGAACCAGTGCCTTTAGGGCTTCGCTTAAAGTCGAATGATTTACTGAAAATCTTCTCTAATTTTTTTGCGATCTGTTTGTCCTCAATAGTTAAAGGTTTTTCTACGCGAGTGGTTTTTGGCTTAAACTGCAATTTCTCTCCACGTGCTAGTTCTTCAACCTGACGAACAGATAATTCGTTTTCAACAGCCATTGCAAAAATTGCTAATTGTTTATCTTCATTCTCAATACTCAATAATGCACGAGCATGACCCATTGAAATATCTTTATCGCGAACTGCTTTTTGAATAACAGCCGGTAATTTTAGTAATCGTAAAAAGTTAGTTACGGTACTACGTTGTTTGTTTACTTTTTCGCTTAATTGTTCTTGTGTAATATTGCATTCGTCAATTAATCTTTTGTAGCTTAACGAAACTTCAATAGGGTCTAAATCTTCACGTTGAATATTTTCAATCAATCCCATTTCGAGCATAGCTTGGTCGTTAGCTACGCGGATATAAGCAGGGATTTCTGTTAATTCTGCTAATTGAGAAGCTCTGAAACGGCGTTCTCCGGATATTAACTGGTACTTATCATAACCCAGTTTACGAACCGTTATTGGTTGAATAATGCCATGTTGCTTGATGGAATAGGATAATTCCTGTAATGCAATTTCTTCGAAATTTGTACGTGGTTGAAACGGATTGGTTTCAATATTTTTAATTTTAATAATGGCGATAGAGCCAACTACTGGCGTTCCTTCGCCATTTTGTTTAGTTGTAATATCTGTTTTAGCATTTTCTAATAATGCGCTTAATCCTCTTCCTAATGCCGGTTTTTTATTGGTGCTCATTTTTATAGATATATGTTATGAATTTATAATTACGAATCTTTACGAATGTACGAATCTGTGTGAGAAAGCCTTGTGAGCCTGGATTCGTATATTCGTACTTAATTCGTATTCATTATTATCCTTCGTTAAATTCTGATTCTTCTTGTGTAAATGTCATGGTACGATCCTCGTCACTAATTTTTGTTAGGCCGTTACGTTGCAAAATTTCACGTGCTAAATTTAAATAGTTTACAGAACCTTTTCCTATGGCATCATGCATGATAATCGTTTTTCCATGACTTGGTGCTTCTGCTAACTTAGTATTACGTTGTACTATTGTATTAAATACCATATTTTGGAAATGCATTTTCACTTCTTCAACTACCTGGTTTGCTAGTTTTAAACGTGGATCATACATCGTTAACAATACACCTTCAATGTCTAATTCAGTATTAATGTGCGCTTGAACTAATTTGATAGTTTGCAATAATTTACCCATTCCTTCTAAGGCAAAATACTCGCATTGTACAGGAATAATAACGCTATCAGCTGCTGCTAAAGAATTAATTACCGTTAATCCTAAAGATGGGCAACAATCGATAATGATAAAATCATAATCATCTTTAATTTTATTTAATGCTGCTTTCATCATGTAATCTCTATTTGGCAGATTCACGATTTCAAGCTCAATAGCTACTAAATCAGTATTAGTTGGTAACAAATATAAATTAGGTGTTTCTGTTTCCAGTATCACCTCTTTCGGATTTTTGCTGTCAATGATACATTCATACAAACCTGATTTTACATTTTTTGGCTCAATACCTACGCCTGAAGTTGCATTTGCCTGTGGATCGGCATCAACCAATAGTGTTTTATATTCTAAAACGGCTAAAGACGCGGCTAAATTAATGGCAGACGTTGTTTTTCCTACCCCACCTTTTTGGTTTGCTATCGCTATTATTTTTCCCATGTCTTTTATTTATTAATCGTTTCTCCTATTTCTAAAAGGGTTAATTTTTTTCCTTGTCTGTTAAACTTGTTGATGGCTTCAGGCTTATCAATTTTAATGAAACCAAAGGTGTCGTAATGCATTCCAATAATATCATTGCATTTGATAAAGCTGGTAGCAATAATGGCATTATCTACACCCATTGTAAAATTATCTCCTATTGGGAAAAAGGCAAAGTCCACTTTGCGATAATCTCCAATAAGTTTCATATCTCTGGTTAAGGCTGTGTCGCCAGCGTAATAAAAATTTTTGTCGTTGCTTTCAATTACAAAACCCATAGGGTTTCCGCCATAAGTACCGTCAGGTAAACTACTGCTATGCACGGCGTTTACACATTTCACCGAACCAAAATCAAATAATTTTTTGCCACCAATATTCATTGGATGAATATTTTCAACAGCTTGTTTACTAAGCCACACATAAATCTCATAATTACAAACAACAGTAGCTTTTGTACGTTTGGCAATGGCAATGGCGTCAGCAATATGGTCTTCGTGCCCGTGTGTAATTAAAATATAATCTGCTTTTACTTTTGTAGCATCAATGTTTTTGGCTAATTCGTTTGGAGTTATAAATGGATCAAACAATAAATGCTTTCCATTAATTTCTACTCCAAAACATGAATGACCGTAATATGTTATATTCATTACTTAAAAATTCAAAAAAAATAGTACTTATTGTACCCGTAAATTTAAACTATTTAGGGGTTTTATCTGTTTTTAGTTTTTAACAGTAAAATTCATAACTTCGCTAAAATGTTAATAATATAATGCATTCAATTACAATCATATCAGCAACTAACAGACCCGATAGCAATACCGAAAAAGTAGCAAATTATTATTTGTCAGCTTTAAAAAGTAAAGGTATTGATGTACAGTTGTTTAGTTTGAAAGATTTACCAGAATCGGTTTTGCATACGGATTTATATGGAAAACGCTCAGAAGGATTTCAAAAAATTATAGATACATACGTTGATAAGCAATCCAAATTTATTTTTATAACACCTGAGTATAATGGCAGTTTCGCAGGTATTTTAAAGGTGTTTTTAGATGCTATTCCTCCACGTATGTGGACAGAAAATAAAGCGTGTTTAGTTGGTGTATCAACAGGAAGGGCCGGAAATTTAAGGGGAATGGAGCATTTAACTAATATCTTGAATTATTTAAAAATTAATGTATATCACAATAAGTTGCCAATTAGTAGGGTTGACACTTTAATGGATGTACAAAGAAACCTAACGGATGCCGATACATTGAAAGTGATTGATATGCAGTTAGATGGATTTTTGAAGTTTTAGAAAATATCTTTCGTATTTCTTGATAGACCTTTAGGTTTCAAAAACCTGAAAGGTCTTTATGATCTGATCTATTTCTTAGATAATTCATAACCTTCGTCAATCAATAAATTCTTGCTTTTACTTGCAGCAACAGCTAATTCATCGCAACGGTTATTTTCTTTGTTAGATGCATGGCCTTTTACCCATACAAATTTAATATTATGCTTTTTTTGGATTTCTAGAAAACGTTTCCATAAATCTGGATTCGCTTTGTCTTTAAATCCTTTTTTTGCCCAACCATACACCCAACCTAAATTAATGGAATCAACTACGTATTTGGAGTCGGAATAAACTACCACATTTGAATTTTCTTTTTTTAACGTTTCAAGCGCCACAATAATAGCAATCAATTCCATGCGATTATTGGTGGTTAGCTTAAAACCATAGGCTAATTCTTTACGTTGATCTTTATATTTCATGACAATACCAAGCCCGCCAGGGCCAGGATTACCGCTACATGCGCCATCTGTATATATTTCTATAACATCACTATTCATCATTGTCAAATATAGGTTTATTCAAATAAATAATGATATTTCTCATCGTTGATTTCAGTAAAATAGTTTAAAAATATAGGTTTAAAATCCACATTTTTTAATATATTTAAAACCTATATAAAATCAAGATATGGCAAAGAAAGCAGCTAAAAAAGAGAAAAGTATTTTCACGCAAAATTCTTTAACGTTTTTAAAAGATTATTTAAATAATCCTTCACCAACCGGTTTTGAAAGTGCAGGACAAAAAATGTGGTTAAACTATATTAAGCCATATATTGATGAACATTATGTAGATACTTACGGAACAGTAGTTGGTATTGTAAATCCTGAAGCGCCTTATAAGGTTGTAATTGAAGCGCATGCTGATGAAATTTCTTGGTTTGTACATTACATAACAAAGGACGGATTTATTTATTTGCGTCGTAATGGTGGAAGTGATCATCAAATTGCGCCATCTAAAAGGGTAAATATTTTTACTGATAAAGGTATTGTAAAAGGTGTGTTTGGTTGGCCGGCTATTCATGTGCGTGATGCCGCTAAAGAAGAAACGCCTACTTTGAAAAATATTTTTTTAGATTTAGGCTGTAAGAGTGATAAAGAAGTGGAAGAATTAGGTGTGCATGTTGGATGCGTTGTAACGTATGACGATGAGTTTATGGTTTTAAACGACCGCTATTTTGTTGGCAGAGCTTTAGATAATAGAGTAGGTGGTTTTATGATTGCTGAAGTTGCACGTTTGTTAAAAGAAAGCAAAACGAAATTACCTTTCGGTTTATATATAGTAAATGCCGTTCAAGAAGAAGTTGGCTTGAATGGAGCGACTATGATAGCACATAAAATAAAACCAAATGCGGCTATTATTACAGATGTGTGTCACGACACACAAACACCAATGATGAATAAAATTACCAGCGGCGATTTAGCTTGCGGTAAAGGACCTGTGCTATCTTATGGCCCTGCTGTACAAAATAATTTATTGAAGGTGATTATTGATGCAGCTAAAAAAAATAAAATTGATTTTCAGCGTCAGGCAGCAAGCAGGGTTACAGGCACAGATACAGATGCTTTTGCATATAGTAATGATGGCGTTGCGTCGGCTTTAATTTCATTGCCATTACGTTATATGCACACAACTGTTGAAAGTGTTCATAAGGATGATGTAGAAAATGTCATTAAAT
The DNA here is from genome assembly GCA_016787365.1 of Bacteroidia bacterium. Classification (GTDB taxonomy): domain Bacteria; phylum Bacteroidota; class Bacteroidia; order B-17B0; family Aurantibacillaceae; genus UBA4416. The sequence continues at coordinate 6,241 of JAEUTR010000264.1, read as the reverse complement.
TGATTCTCGCTTCATTAAAAAATATTAAAAACAACCACGATTTCAGATACTTGAAATAATTGATAAATTGTTGAGTTACTGAATTTTCTAACTTAGCAAGTTAACGCATTAAATTGATAAATGGCGACTATATTAGATTCTATATTAAAAGGTGCAGTTAAATTGGGAAATAGAATTCCCAAACGAACTGATTACTACGTTCAACAAACTAAGGTTTTAAAAAAACTGATGACTAAGGCTGAACATACAGCTTTTGGTGAGCATTTTCATTTCACAAAATTATTGCAACACAAAAACCCGATAGAAGAATTCCAATCTACTGTAAAAATGTATGATTACAGTAGTATTTATAAAGAATGGTGGTACCGAGCACATAAAGGAGAACCCTATGTGTGTTGGCCAAACCATATCAAATATTTTGCATTAAGTTCAGGTACATCAGAAGCGGCCAGTAAGTTTATTCCTGTTACCAAGGAAATGTTAAAGGCTTTTAAAAGAGGCAGTGTGAGACAGTTAGTTGCTCAAGCTAATTATGATTTCCCAAAAGAACACTTCTCAAAAGGAATGTTAATGATTGGAGGCAGTACATTGTTGGATTTTAATGGAAGCCATTATTCAGGAGATTTGAGTGGTATTACAGCTGCTAACATCCCTATTTGGTTCCAACGATTTTATAAACCAGGAAAAACCATTTCCAAGTATAAAGATTGGGAAACAAAATTATCAGAGATTGTAAAAAGTGCTAAAGATTGGGATATAGGTGTTATTGTTGGCGTTCCTGCTTGGGTTCAAATTTTAATGGAGCGTGTAATCGAACATTATAAAGTAGATACTATTCATGATATTTGGCCAAACCTAAGGGCATACGTTCATGCAGGTGTTTCTATTGAACCCTACAGAAAGAGCATAGCTAAGTTAACCGCAGTTCCCTTAATATTTTCTGATACCTATTTGGCATCTGAAGGGTTGATTGCTTATCAGGAAAGACCTAATCCTCAGCAAGGTATGCGTATGCTTTTGGATAATGGAATCTTTTACGAGTTTGTTCCATTTAATGAAGATAATTTTGATTCGGATGGAAATATGAAACCCGGTGCAACTGCATTAACAATTAAGGACGTTGAGTTAGGGAAAGATTATGCATTACTCTTGTCGTCCTGTTCGGGTGCCTGGCGTTATTTAATTGGTGATACTATTCGTTTTACGGATTTGGATCATGCTGAAATTATTATCACAGGACGCACAAAACATTATTTAAGTTTATGTGGAGAGCATTTATCGGTTGAAAATATGAGCCGAGCTATTAAACTCACCGCAGATGATTTAAAAATAGAATTAAATGAATTTGCAGTGGCAGGCGTTCCACATGGGACATTGTTTGCACATCAATGGTATGTTGGTTCAAATAAAAATGTACCTGAGGAAGATATTAAGCAACGTTTGGATTTTCATTTAAAAGAAATAAATGATGATTATCGTACCGAAAGAATTGCGGCATTAAAAGATGTTTATGTAAAAGTGTTACGAGACGATGCATTTATTGATTTTATGGCAACCAAAGGTAAATTAGGCTCGGCACACAAATTCCCAAGAGTTTTAAAAGGTAAGTTATTAGAAGAATGGCAAAGCTTTATTGCTAATTATAAAAATACATTTTGATTTTAAGTTTAACATATCAGGCAATTGTCATTATTTTATTACTAACGTTTTCGTTTGGCCCTGCGTTTTTTGCTTTAATTAATACAGGTATCAAGTTCGGTTATAAAACGGGTTCCTTTTTAGCATTAGGTGTTGTGATAAGTGATTTTTTTTTATGTTTGTTAGTGTGCGTGTTAGTTCATTTTGGTATGGCTAATTTGTTGCATTCAGAAAAAGCACAAACATTTTTTGCCATCATTGGTGGAATTATTTTAATTGTATTCGGTGCTTTCTTTTTCAAAAAAATACCTGTAAAAACAGATGATGTCATTGATATCGAAAATCAGTTGCCAAGTCCAAGATTGATGTTTTTTAAAGGATTTTTTTTAAATCTGTTTAACCCAACAGTTTGGTTGTTGTGGTTAGCAAATGTTACTGCTATTAGTAAAACGCTTGATTATTCAATGGTTAAAATGATTGTTTTTTTTAGTATTGTTTTAGGTGCTGTTTTATTGGTAGAGTTGTTTAAAGTAAAATTAGCCGGAAAAATCAAGCATTATTTAACAGATAGAATCATGATGATTGTTAACTATATTACCGGACTTGCTTTAATGACTTTTGGATTATTACTCATATACAATCACTATTTTAATAAATAATGGCATCAACCACATTCGACGAATTAAGAAAAAAACTGGAAGAAAGTATTAAATCTTTCCCTTACATCTATATGTTTAAATTTATTATCAAAGCAGATAATAAAACAATGGCATTGGTAGAAGTTATATTTGATGATGACGCAGATATTATTCAAAAACAATCAACTAAAGGAAATTATATCAGTATCACTGTTAAACAGGTGGTAATGAGTGTAGATGAAATTATTAGCATATATGAAAAAGCCGCAGAAATAGAAGGAGTAATGTCATTATAATGTCTGTTTATCAAATACAAAATAACCTGTTAACTATTAAAGTTAATTCTTTTGGCGCTGAGCTTTCTTCAGTGTTTGCAAATGCTACTCAGATTGAATATATATGGCAGGCAAAGGAAAGTATATGGGCAAGACATGCTCCAAACTTATTTCCAATTGTAGGTAAATTAAAGGATGGCGAATTTAGCTATCAATCTCAATTTTATGAATTACCCCAACATGGTTTTGCAAGAGATAATGAGTTTATTTGTATAGAACAGAAAGAAGACTTTTTGTTATTTGAATTTACAGCTAATGAACAAACATTTAAAAATTTCCCGTTTCATTTTAGTTTTCAGGTAGGATATACATTAGTGGACAATAAACTAGAAATTTCGTATTCTGTTTTCAATCCGGATAATAGAGAAATGTATTTTTCAGTTGGCGCACATCCTGCCTTTAATTGTCCTTTACAGCCAAACGAATCATTTCAGGACTATGAACTTATATTTCCTTATAAAGATCAGTTATGTATCCATAGTTTAAATGATGGGTTGATTAGTTCAGTTACAAAAAATATTGAATTAAAGGATCGTAAAATTAGTGTAACTAAACAACTATTTGAAAATGATGCTTTGGTTTTTATGAATTCACAAATAGATGAAGTGCAATTAGTTTCTAAACAAAGTAAGCACGGCGTTTCTCTTAAGTCTCCAAACTGGCCATATTATGGCATATGGTCTAAAAAAGGAATCGATGAATTTATATGTTTAGAGCCTTGGTATGGCATTGCTGATATGGATACTACAAATGGAGTAATCAGTGAAAAAACCGGTATTATTAAACTGGATGCTCAACAACAGTTTAAATGTTCGTTTGAAATTTTATTTTTTTAATTCATGAAGACACGATTTCATAAACCTATATTTTTATTTAAACTACTGGGAATATGTTTGGTGTTTTTATGTATTCACAGGATACTTTTTTTATGTATGTTTTATAATCAATTCAATGATGTGGCATTGATTGAATTTATAAAAGCATTTTTAATTGGAACCTTAACGGATGCTATTTCCTCTATTTATTTTTTATTACCCATGTGGTTGGTGTTATTGTTTTTTAATATTGAGCATAAACTTACCCGGCAAATTGCTTTAACATGGTTTGTTATTGGTTTTTCAATAGCTTGTATTTTAAACATGGCAGATTTAGGGTACTATCCTGTTACTAAAAAACGAATGGGTGCAGAATTGTTAGATATACTTCCCGAAGTCCCTGCATTAATGGGAGCTTATTTAAAAGATTATTGGTATTTGTTGATTTTATTAATTGCTTTTTTTGCTACAGCATTTTTAATATTTAAAAAACAATTTGACAATTACAGAAATGTGCGTCAGGATTTTAAACCAAAATTCATTAATACAATTCTTGTTTTAGCTTTGTTTTTTTCGATTATGCGTGGTGGTTATGGTACCAGGCCATTTATGCCTTTTGATATTCCATCGATGGTAGATCCTAAGTTACAATGGTTGGCAAGTAATACGCCTTTTCAGTTTATACATACTTTAGAAAATAAAAACATTAAAACAGAAACTTATTTTGAAGAATCTGAAGCAGAAAAAATAATTGGATTTAAAAAACAATTTGTTTCGAAGGAATTTAAAAAGAAAAATATTTTATTTATTATTCTTGAAAGTTTTTATACTGAACGTATTGGTTTTTTAACTCCTGCATCTAAGCCTTATACACCATTTCTAGATTCTTTGTTAGCTACCTCAAGAACGTATAAATATGGTATGGCAAATGGCAGAATGACAATTGATGCTTTGCCTTCTGTATTATCTGGAATACCTTCGTTTATGGAAAAAAATTATTGTTATTCTAACTACAACAACAATAATGTACATGCAATATCTTCTCTTTTAGAAACAGAAGGATATCATACGGCATTTTTTTACGGTGGACTGAAAACCACTTTTGGTTTCGAAAATTTCATGAATATAAATTTTACTAAAAATTATTTTGATCAGGAAGATTATGACAGTAAGTATGAAAATACTGGCTGGGGTGTTGACGATCATTTGTTTTTACCTTATATCGCAGATAAATTAAAAGAACTTCCTCAGCCTTTTTGCGCTTCTTTTTTAACGCTTTCGTTACATCATCCTTTTCCTATTCCCGAACCATATAAAACATTGTTGGATACAATTAAAAACCCGATTAAAAAAAGCATGAAGTATACGGATTTATCCCTTCAACTGTTTTTTAATAAAATTAAAAATGAAGATTGGTTTAAGAATTCAATCATTGCTATTTGTGCCGATCATACTTCTGAAGGATTAGGTTTTATAGAAAATAATCCGGTAAATGAATTTTCAATACCAATTTCGTTTTTAGCACCCGGAGACACTGCATTTAATAAAGTTCAAAATTATTCTATTTCGCAAATTGATATGTACCCAACTGTGTTAGACTATTTAGGATATAGTAAACCATTTATATCCCTAGGTAATTCAGCCCTTAATAAAAATCAAGCAACGATTCAATACAGTGGCAACGGAGTGTACCGTATCTTTGAATATCCTTATCAATTGGAATTTGATAATTCTTCTCAAAAGGTTTCTAATTTTATTCAATTTAATGAAAACAGAACGATGACTCAACTGAAAATAGATGATTCGAATAAACAAAAGGTGGAAGAGTTAACCAGAATTGTAAAAGCTTACATACAGGTTTTTAGTTATCGTATAAATAAAAATCAGTTTTGATTTCATGAATTCTAAGTTTAATAAATATATTGTCGTTCTTGTGATTTCTGTAATCGCCATTGTATTTCAAGGCGAAAAAATCAATGAATTCCCTCAATACAAACATAGCTGGGCACAGTGCGACAGGTATGCTATATCTATTGGATTTATTGATAACGGTGGCGATTTTTTTCATCCCCAAACCTATGTTTTAAATAACCAGTTTCCAGGTAATTTTAGCGTAGCCCGAAACACAACAGTAACATCCGTTGATTTTCCTGTACATGATTACATCGCGTCTATATTGATGCGAATATTTCATACTACTGATCCGTGGTGTTTTAAATTATATGTTTTAATATATAGTTTAATTGGACTTTTTTATTTATATAAAATAACCACACTCTATACTGATTCTGTTTTCAGATCCTTAATTGTTGTTTTTGTTGTAGCGAGTTCTCCTATTTTTTTATATTATCAGGCCGGCTTTTTGCCCACCATGCCGTCTCTTTCAAATACATTCATTGCTTTGTATTTCTTTTTAAATTATTTGAAAAATGACTCTAAAAAAAGTTTTATTATTTCTGTCGTATTTGTTACGTTGGCAACTCTTTCAAGACTTCCTTTTGCCATTATTTTAACGTCACTAATATGTTTTGAGTTTTTTTACTTGATAAAAAATCGTCGCGTAGAACTTTATAAAATTGTGAGCTTTGTTTTATCTATTGCGATAATTGTTTCATACTACATGTATAATAGTTATTTAAGGAATAAGTATGGTTCATTGTTTTTAAATAGCTTAGTGCCGGCCTCTGATTTTTCGGAGCTAAAAGATATTATTAAAAATGTATATGAGCGTTGGAGCCATATTTACTTCTCAGCATATTCATATGTATTGCTAGGTGTATTTATTTTATTATTTATTTTCAGACTATTATTTAAA
>JAEUTR010000227.1 GCA_016787365.1 Bacteroidia bacterium | reverse complement strand
AACGGTTATTATTGATCCATGGATTCAAACTCCTGCTTTTGCTAGTAACTTGGATTGTGTTTGGGAATGTGAAAAGGATGGTGCTGGAAATGTTTACCTCATTGGTGGTACCAACCCTATGCAATTAAAGAAATATAATTCGACAGGTGTTTTACAATGGACGTATAATACTCCTTATGATACAACTGCCTGGCTTGGTACCTTTGCAGTAGATAATGTCGGAAATTCTTATGTGACTCAAGGCTCAGCAGCACAAATTGTCAAAGTTTCTCCTGCCGGAGCTGTTTTATGGAATAACACTAATCCTTTTCCGACAATGATACTTACAGAATTTTGGAGTCTTGCCTTTAACTGCGATCAAACTAAATTAATTATTGGTGGTACAGGAGGTTCATATATCCCTCCTTATCCTTACATATATGAAATAAATATGGCTAACGGTAATGTAGTTAGTAGTGTGAAAGTTGCCGGAGCAAAATCACTTGGTTCTGAAGTTCGAGCTATTGCTCCGAGTGGCAATGGGCGTTATTATTTTCTTACCCATGATTCCATTGGATATATAAATCAGGCTTTTAGTAGCTGTCCTTATTCAAGTTCGGCTGGTCCCAGAACAAATAACTCTTATACTTTAAGTTATAAATGTGAAAACTTTAGGTATGATAATGCCGGAATTGCAGCTATTAAAGCTAATACTTCTTTTGTGTATACGCACTGGGGAGATAGATTAGACAAACGTAGTTTAGCTACAGGTGCCATTGTTGCATCCGTAGCTATTCCTAGCGGAGGATTTAATGGCGGTGCCGTACAAAATAGCGGCATTGATATTGATAATTGCGGAAACGTTTATGTGGGTTCAACCAACGCCGTTGTAAAATATGATGGTAATACGCTAACCCAATTAGCAATTTATCCCACAACATATATTGTTTATGATATTGTCATTAATTCAAACGGAGATATTGTTGCTTGTGGTTCAACAGGAAATTCATCAATTCCAATTAGATCAGGATATATAGAATCTATTAGTACTGGAACTTGTATGCCAATGACACAGGTATGTTGTGATGCCTCTATTTGTTCTCAAAATAATTTTTGTATAAATGATTTGCCAACAACTTTACAAACAACTTCAGCAGGAGGAGCTTGGAGCGGAACTGGAATTTCAAATCTTGGTGTGTTTGATCCTGCAATGGCTGGCATTGGAACACACATCATAAAATATACATTGCCTTGCGGCTCAGATTCAATTACAGCAACAGTACATTCTTGTTATACAATATCAGTTTGCATAACATCTGGTTCATTAACAGCTCTAGGTGGAAACGGCAATTACTTATGGACAAGTTCAACAACTTCTATTAATTGTGCAAGTTGTCCAAATGGCATATGCTCAGGTTTTGTTTGTAATGGGGTAGTTGTTCCTACTTGGACTGCTTCAGGAACAACTGTTCTTGCCCCAGCATCTAATGTATTTCCAATTATGGTTAAAGATGTTATTTCAAATATAACCTTTACCTTTTCCACACTAGCATCAATACCTTTATGTACAACAACTTCAATTCATGAAATCGATAAGGAAAATAATACAATTCTTATTTATCCAAATCCTAATAATGGTGAGTTCAGTATTAACTATTCCTTCATACAGCAAGGACAAGAACTTGTTTTAATTGATATGCTTGGTAGAGAAGTAAAACAAATTAAATTAGAAAATAATAAGGGGATAAAAAACATTAATGTATCTGATTTAAGTAATGGTATTTATTCGTACAAAGTACAAAGCAAAAAAGAAACTTTGTTTGTTGGAAGAATTAATGTTATTAAATAGATTAATCCAACCCCCTTTTTTATAAAAACTTCAAATAAGTTCTTTATTTTAAATAGTTTAGTTCACTCATTGAGGGGCTGGCCCTCTAATAATAGAGGTGTGGATTTTTGACATTTGTAGTTAATCAAATTTCAAATTATACCCCATGAGATTAATTTTTAAACATTTTTTATCGATTTTTGCCTGTTTTGTTATATTAACATCTACAAAGCTGATTTCTCAAAACAACTCCTCTTCAAAATGGACTGCTAAATTTGAGTATCAAAAAGCATTTATAGAAAACAGAGGTCAGTTTTCTATTCCAAATTCTTTCGGTAATCCAAGTGAGGTTTTGTATGCTGTGGATCATGGCGGCACTAAAATCTATTTCACAAAGAAAGGTGTAACCTATTCTCTTTTAGAGGCTACAAAAACGCCTAATGATGAGCGTGAATGGGAAAGTGAAAGAACCGAGGCTTCTTCTAGTCCTGAGGAATTTGCCCGTTATGAAAAGGAGGAACATAAATTAAATGTTAAGTCGGATCAAGTAACTATGCTTTGGCAGAATGCTAATAATAATGTACAGGTTGAGGCAATGGGATTAACAGGTGATTATCATAATTATAGTGTTAAACAAGCTTCGGGCGACCTTAAAAATGTTTCTTACATCAAAGGGTATAAAAAAATAACTTATAAAAACATTTATCCGAATATTGACATTGAATATGTGTTTGCAGAAAAGGGGGGA
>JAEUTR010000201.1 GCA_016787365.1 Bacteroidia bacterium | reverse complement strand
ATGAATCCGTAACTAGCCCGTTACGGATTTTTTGTTTAAACAAAGTTTAATAAACACATTTTCAATATTAATTAAATGTTACCCGAACGCATCATATGTTTACATAAACTTAAGATATAAGTAAGTAAAAGGTAAACTCATGTTAATCTAAAACTAAGATTGTAAACTTTACTTTGTAGCGTTAAAATTAAAAACAGAAACAATTAAATAAAACAAACATGAAAAAAATTTACACATTAGCGGCATTAGCATTATTAAGCTTGCCAACTTTTTCACAGGGTCCATTTTGGACGTCAACCACATACAAAGGAGCTTTTCCGGTAACTGATGGTTTAACAGGAACTTCTTCAAACAACTGGTTAGCTGGTTGGACAAACTGGGATCCAGAAATTACAGTTTATCCTGCACCTACAGCAACAGTTAATGCAAATATTACAACTAACACAACTTGGACTTCTGGAAATACATATTTATTAGTTGGTAACATTGCAGTTACTCCAGGTAACACATTAACTATTGAACCAGGTACAGTAATCAGAGGTGATAAAAACTCTAAATCATGTTTAATTATTGCAGCTGGTGCAAAAATTAATGCAGTGGGTACTGCTACAAATCCGATTGTATTTACATCAGGAGAAGATAGCCGTCAACCTGCTGATTGGGGTGGCGTTGTATTATTAGGAAACGGTATTATTAATACTGCTTGTGCTACTTGTGGTACAAATCCAAAAACAAATTACATTGAAGGTTTTGCAACTAACTTTAATGAAATTCTTTACGGAGGAAATAATAATTCTGAAAGTTCTGGTATAATGTCATACTGTCGTATTGAATTTGCAGGTGTTGCCTTATCATCTACTCCTAACTCAGAACTTAACAGTTTAACGTTGGGCGGTGTTGGATCAGGAACACAAATTGATCATATCCAAGCTTCTTTTGGTGGTGATGATGCTTTTGAATTTTTTGGTGGTGCTGTTGATGCAAAATATTTAGTAGCATTCAGAGGATTAGATGATGACTTTGATACAGATTTTGGTCACTGTGGTCGTATTCAATTTGGATTAGTAGTAAGAGATAAAAATATTTCTGATATTGCTGGAGATTCAAATGGTTTTGAATCTGATAACTTTAATCCAGGTATTGGAAGATTGCCTATTACAAAAACTGTATTTTCTAATATAACTGTTTTAGGTCCAAAAAGAGATGGAACTGTAACTTTACCTGGTGGGGAAAAATTTGAAAGAGGTATATTCATCAGAAGAAACTCAGGTATTTCAATTCACAACTCTATTTTTGTAGGTTGGGAAAAAGGCTTACACATTTCAGGAAGTACAACTTTTGATAATTTCAATGCAACTACATCATTGGATTCTATGGGTGTTGTGAAAAACACAATCATTGCAAGTAACTTATTCCCAAAATTTGTAACTGACGCTGGTGGGGCAAATGCAGCATGGTATAATACTTATGCTGGAGCAAATTCAATTGATACTACAAAAACGGTTGCTCAAATTGCATTTGTAAATGCATTCCCAACTGAATTGTACGATCCAAGTGATTTCCGTTTACAGGCAACTTCTTCTGCTTCTGTTGGTGCTGATTTTTCAGGCCCTCAGTTTGCTGGTCAGGTAACAGGAATTAATTCCTTAACTAAAATTACAGAAAACTCTTTTGTAATTTATCCTAATCCTGCTAACGAAAACACAAATATTGCATTTAATATTAGCGAAGCAAATCGTGTAACAGTTTATGTATATGATGTTTTAGGGAATCTGGTTTCAAATTTAAGTCAAGAAAATGAATTCGAAAAAGGAAATCATACTCTTAACATAAATACATCTCATTTATCTAGCGGAATCTATTATATTTCATTAGATGTTAATGGAGCAAAAGAAACTAAAAAGTTAATAATCAATAAATAATTTTAAACTAAGTAAAGGCACGAACGTTGTTCGTGCCTTTCTTTATATATGGTACTATCCTTTCATATAGTTATTGTTTCAAATTCTGAATCATCTGTAAAAAAAACAGCAGAGTATTTAGAAGAAAAAAAGTATAAAGTAACTTTTGTTAAATCAGAGGAAGAACTGCATACCCTTATTAAATCAGGTCTTATTAATTTAGTAATTATTGAACTTGATTTTAAACAAAAAGACGGAATTACCTTAACTGCCGATATCAGGAATATAAAAGATATAGAACAACCTTATATTATTTTATATTCTAACAAACAAGATGATTATATTCAAATAACTGCATTTAATTCAGGCGCTGATGACTTTATTATCTCGCCTATTAAACCTATTCTACTGGAGGCGCGTATCTCCACTCTAAAAAAACGTCTAGCTAGCAGAAATGCTGATGTAACTAAAGAACAACCACATTCCAACTTTTACGTTGATAAAGAGCAATACCT
>JAEUTR010000178.1 GCA_016787365.1 Bacteroidia bacterium | reverse complement strand
TCATTAATTGGGTTCTCGCAATACAATTCTGATTTTTCAAACTTTGAAAAAACCGGACGAAGTGTTTCCATTAATGGAGAATATGAATTAGGTTCCAATGGAATTTATAACTCGTTACTTAACAAGTTTATTTTTGGTGGTTATATTGATAAAAAAACAAAAGATGCTTCCAACAATCATATGAAAAATTTGAATGTGATGGGAGCGAATATGAATTATAATGTTTCAACTTTTTTTGGAAGAAACTCAAGATATTCATACTTAATAGGATTTAAAGATCAACGAATATTTAATGCGTCATTCACTAAAGATTTTTATCAATTAGTATTTTATGGAAATAAACCTTATTTGAATGAAACTAAAAATCTGGCAGGTTCCAGTATTAATTCTTTAAGATTTCAGGAATTAAAATTAGGATTTATCTGGCATAAAATAGATACAACGGCTAAAGTTGGTGTATCTGTTTCGATATTAAAGGGGCAACAGCTATTTTACATAAAAGCAAAAGAAGGGTCATCACTTTACACAAATAATGATGGAACTGAATTAATATTTAATTCGGATTTTAATATGGCTTTAAGTGATACTACAAATACAAATAATCCTTTTGTATATACAGGAGTAGGTGCAAGTGCCGATATCTTTTTTGAAACACCATATCAAAGTAAAATAGGAAAAGGAAGCGTTTTAACTGTAAATGTTAATAATGTTGGTTTTTTGCACTGGTTTGATAATAGTGTACAATACAGTAGCGACTCAACCTTTAAATTTGATGGCTATCATATTGATAATTTGTTAGATCTTAAGGATTCGACTTTAGCGGCCATTAATAGAGATAGCATCATAAAAAATACAACAAATGCACGTCAGGAGTCTTTTAATATTAATATCCCAACTAATTTATTAATTATAAATAAAATTCGGTTTACTAATAAATTTGTATTTGGAGTAGGATTTAGGTATTTGTTTAATTCAAATTTTAAACCCTATTTTTTTACAGATTCAGAATATGAGTTCACCAAAAAAATTGCAGGTGCTTTACATGTTGGTTATGGTGGTTATACAAAATTAAATATTGGTTTGGCATTTACATATAATACTCCGGGCTGGTTTTTGAGAATAGGTAGTAACAGTTTGCAGGGATTTATTTCCCCCGCAAATACTTATGGACAAGGAGCATTTATAAGTATTGCCAAAAAATTTAAACATTAAAATTATGACAAAGAAAACTATTTTATTTTGTTTGATTTTAGTATCGTCATTAGTTTCGATTGCTCAACCACCGAAAAAATTTTATAATCGCTATGGTGGAAATGGATATGATTTTGCTTATGATGTAAAACAAACATTAGACAAAGGGTATATTATTACAGGTTCTACAAATAGTTTTGGAAAGGGGAATACCGATATGTATCTGCTTAAAATAGATAGTATGGGGCAAAAGAAATTTGAAACTTCGTTTGGTGGATATAGTAATGATATAGGAAAGAGTATTCTTGAACTTCCGGATTCGAGTATTGTTATATTGGGTTATACAAGTTCTTTGGGCTTGGGAGGGTATGATATTTATTTAGTGAAAGTAGATAAAACCGGAAATTTATTATGGCAAAAAACAATTGGAGGTAGTGATTGGGATTTTGCAAATAGTATACAAAAAACGGTTGATGGAGGATTTATAATAGCTGGTTCAACTTATAGTTTTGGCTATGGAAATTCAGATGGCTATGTATTAAAAACAGATGGTAACGGGAATGTTATTTGGGCAAAAACATTTGGAGGAGATAAGGACGATGAATTTAATTCTGTAATACAATCTTCAGATGGAGGTTTTGTGATTGCAGGATGCACAAAAAGTTATAATGATTCTTTCGGAGATGCATGGGTATTTAAGTTAAATTCAGTTGGAGACTCTTTATATTCTGAGTCACTTGGTGGAAATTATTATGACTATTTTAGTAATGTAATAGAATTGCCAAACTTGAATTTATATTATGTGGGGGCAAATAAAAGTTATAAAAATGATGCGAATAGTGTTAATTGGCAATATTTGACTGATAATTCTCATAATGTGCTTTTAAATAATTTTATTGGAAATACAAATACAGAAAGATATAATTCAAGCGCTGTAGGATTAAATGGAATGATTGTAACTGTTGGTTATAATAATTTTTTAGGAACAAATTCTGACGGAAATATTCATGTTTTTTATCCTAATCTTTCCTATTATTCGTATTCTCCTTTTGGAATAGAAAAAACAGATGAATTATTTTCAATTTCAAGAACTGCAGATAAAGGATTTGTTAGCGTGGGTAATTGCTTTGGAAACACATCTTATTTAAATGATATTTTATTTGTAAAAATTGATAGTTTAGGAAGTTATGGATCTAGTATTATTGGAGTTGAAGAGATTTCTTCTCAAGGAAAATCTATTCATATATTTCCTAATCCTACATCGGATTTCATAAATATAAATATTCATAATTTTTTAAATGAATCAAAAATGAACTATAGATTAATAGACATTAATGGGAAAATTGTTTTATCGGATGTGATTTCTGATTCAAATACGTATATCAAAATGGAAGATATTGCCTCTGGATTATATGTTATTCAAATTTTTAATGCGTCTACACTTATTAATTCTGAAAAAATTTCAATCATTAAGCCTTAAAATGTTAGAAAAAATTTTCTCAAATAATTCGGATAAAATTACCAAAAACTTGTGGGTGTATTTTAGTGGCATTTTTTGTATTAATCTAATTTTCAAAATAACAGGACTCGAGAGTTCTTCTTTTTGGTATGATGAAATTATTAGCGTTCAAAGTGCTTCTTTGGATTTTGGACACATTAAACATGTTTCAGAATGGGACAACAATCCTCCATTTTATTTTTATTGTTTGAGTGTTTGGATAAAACTTTTTAATGACAGCGAATTTACGGTAAGGTTATTAAGCGTTATTTTTAGTTCATTATCTGCCGGTTTTTTATTTATTATTGCTAATAAATTTTTTAATAAAATTTCAGAGATAAATGTTTATTTTTTATACATATCCAGTAACTTTATTTTTTTCTATTATCAC
>JAEUTR010000163.1 GCA_016787365.1 Bacteroidia bacterium | reverse complement strand
TTAACCTATTAATGGGGAATTTTTATACTTTTAAGCACCATTTTAAACCTTTTTTTATGCAACAACTAATAGAATGTGTTCCTAATTTTTCCGAAGGACTTGATTTATCAATTATTAAACAAATAACCGATCAAGTAGAATCTGTTGAAGGTGTTAGATTATTAAACGTTGATCCTGGTAAAGCTACAAACAGAACAGTAGTTACTTTTGTTGGAAACCCTCAGGCTGTTATTGATGCAGCATTTTTAGCCATTAAAAAAGCTGGAGAATTAATTGATATGAGTAAGCATAAAGGGGAGCATCCTCGCATGGGTGCAACCGATGTTTGTCCTTTAATTCCAATTGCAAATATTAGCATGGAAGAAACTGCTAAATGGGCTCAGAAATTAGGAGAACGTGTAGGAAAAGAATTACAAATCCCTGTTTATTTATACGAAGCCGCGCAATCTAATAAAGAAAGAAGTAATCTTTCCGTTATCAGAGCTGGCGAATACGAAGGTTTTTTCAAAAAAATAAAATTACCTGAATGGAAACCGGATTTTGGTCCTGTTGAATTTGATGCAAAACGTGGTGCAACAGTAATTGGCGCTCGCGATTTTTTAGTAGCTTATAATGTAAATTTAAACACAACCTCAACACGTCGTGCAAATTCCATTGCATTTGATGTGCGCGAAGCAGGACGTGTAAAACGTGAAGGAGACCCTATTAATGGAAAAATAGTAACGGATGCAAATGGAAATCCAGTTTCTATTCCAGGTACATTAAAATCAGTAAAAGCTATTGGTTGGTTTATTGAAGAATATGGAGTGGCTCAAATTTCGATGAACTTAACAAATATAAATATCACGCCTTTACACATTGCTTTTGATGAAGTTTGCAAAAAAGCTACAGAGCGCGGTATTAGAGTAACTGGATCTGAATTAGTCGGATTAGTTCCTTTAAAATCTTTATTAGATGCAGGAAAATATTTCTTACAAAAGCAACAACGTTCTACCGGTGTTTCTGAAAAAGAATTAATCAAAATTGCCATTAAAACCATGGGCTTAGATGAATTAGGCCCTTTTAAACCGGAAGAACGTATTATTGAGTATTTACTAAAAGATAAAGCTGATAGTAAATTAGTGAGCATGACATTAACTGATTTTGCTGATGAAACAGCCAGTGAAAGTCCAGCTCCTGGTGGAGGTTCAATTTCAGCTTATGTTGGTTCTTTGGGAATTTCTTTAGCAACGATGGTAGCTAATTTATCATCTCATAAAAAAGGTTGGGACGCACGTTGGGAAGAATTTAGTATGTGGGCTGAGAAAGGTCAAAAAATAAAAGACGAATTAACCAAATTAGTTGATTTAGATACAGCCGCTTTCAATAAAATTATGTCGGCTTTTAGTTTACCGAAAGGAACCGACGAAGAAAAAGCTGCTCGTAAACAAGCTATACAAGATGCTACTAAATTTGCTATTGAAGTGCCTTTTAAAGTGATGCAATTATCTTATGACAGTTTAGCAATCATTAAAGCAATGGCAGAAGTAGGAAATCCAAATTCGGTTTCAGATGCTGGAGTTGGTGCTTTATGCGCTCGCACCGCTGTAATGGGAGCTTTTATGAATGTTCGAATTAATGCTAGCGGTTACGATGATAAAGCTTTTGTTACTGATATTATTACTAAAGGAAAGGATATTGAAAACAAAACCATTGCTTTAGAAGCAGAAATTTTGAAAATAGTGAATGAGAAAATTGGGATGTAACGCCCTAATTTTCCTATCTTTGCACCCTTAAAAAAGAAATACCATGTTTGATAATTTATCCGATAAGCTCGAAAGAGCCCTTAAAACACTAAAAGGTCAGGGAAAAATAACTGAAATTAACGTTGCCGAAACGTTAAAAGAAGTTCGTAAAGCCTTGTTAGATGCCGATGTTAACTATAAAGTTGCAAAAACATTTACGGATACAGTTAAAGAAAAAGCATTAGGACAAAACGTTTTAACAGCAGTTTCACCTAGCCAATTATTAGTAAAAATTACTCACGATGAGTTAACCCAATTAATGGGTGGGCAAATGGAAGAGATTTTCCTTGGGGGAAATCCAACCATTATTTTAATGAGTGGGTTACAAGGCTCCGGTAAAACAACCTTTACTGGTAAACTAGCAAACTTCTTAAAAACAAAAAAAGGTAAAAAACCTTTATTAGTGGCTTGTGACGTTTATCGTCCTGCAGCTATTGATCAATTACACGTTTTAGGAGAGCAAATTGGAGTGGATGTTTTCTCGAACAGAGACGAAAAAAATCCGATTAAAATTGCAGAGACTGCTATTAAACAAGCTAAAGAAAACGGAAACAGTATCGTATTAATAGATACTGCTGGTCGTTTAGCGGTTGATGAGCAAATGATGAACGAAATTGCCGATTTAAAAGCGGCAATTAAACCAAACGAAATTTTATTTGTGGTTGACTCCATGACGGGTCAAGATGCGGTAAACACAGCAAAAGCCTTTAACGACCGTTTAGATTTTGATGGTGTTGTATTGACTAAATTAGATGGTGATACGCGTGGTGGAGCTGCTTTATCCATTAAATCGGTAGTTAATAAACCGATTAAATTTATTGGTACCGGCGAAAAAATGGAAGCTTTGGATATTTTTTATCCTGAGCGTATGGCGGATCGTATTTTGGGAATGGGTGACGTTGTATCATTAGTAGAACGCGCACAGGAGCAATTTAATGAAGAGGAAGCTCGTAAATTATCCAAAAAAATTGCAAAAAATCAGTTTGACTTTAATGACTTTTTAGGCCAATTACAACAAATCAAAAAAATGGGTAACATTAAAGATTTGGTTGGAATGATTCCCGGAGTTGGTAAAGCAATGAAAGATGCTGAAATCAATGACGATGCTTTCAAAGGAATTGAAGCGATTATTAGTTCTATGACACCTAAAGAACGCTCTAATCCTGATTTAATAAACGGCTCTCGTCGTCAGCGTATTGCTAAAGGCAGCGGACAAACTATTCAGGAAGTAAATAAATTATTAAAGCAGTTTGAGGATACCCGAAAAATGATGCGTATGATGGGTGATAAAAACCAGATGGCAAAATTAATGCGCAATATGCCGGGTGGAATGCCAAAAATGTAAGTACCGAAGTACGAATGACGAGGTTCGAATTAAAAAAGATGTAACTTATTGATAATTCGTAAATCATAACTCGCACTTCGTAATTCGCTAATCGTAACTCTAAAATTTGAAAATGGTACTAATCGACGGAAAAAAAATATCACTTCAATTGCAATCTGAAATTGCTACTGAAGTAAAAGAATTAATTGCAAAAGGCAAAAAACAACCTCATTTAGCCGCTATTTTAGT
>JAEUTR010000150.1 GCA_016787365.1 Bacteroidia bacterium | reverse complement strand
TTGATAATGTTCAAGCGTTTGTTGCAAATCGAGGAAAATTTTCATATTATGTAGAAGCGGTTGAAGGAATGGGAAATACATTAGGATTTAAAGATAAAGCAACATCTAATTCTGCGGATGCATATGTAGAAGTAAATGTATTTGTTCCAAATGCTTTTGCGCCAAGAGGAATAAATAATGTATGGTTACCTATTGCTCAATATGTTGAAAAAACAGATTATACCGTACGTGTATTTAACCGATGGGGAGATAAAATATTTGAAACTCACAGCGATACTGAAGGCTGGACAGGCGATGCCGCTACCGATGAAGTATATGTTTATGTGATAGAGTATAAAAATGCCAGAGGAGAATACATTCAGTTAAAAGGACATCTGAATATTATCAGATAAGTTTTCTTAGCATTTGATTTTTGATAAGTTTTTTGGCTTTTCTGTTTTAGAGACGTATCCTCCGTTAAATTTGGTATTATAATATCAGATGCGTATATCCCGATTCATAATTTTTAGTTTTCTTTTTAGTTATTCATGTTTGTTATTTGCTCAGGTAAAAAAAACTGAGCCGGTTTTAACCAGAGTATTATTTGTATTTGATGCGAGTAATAGCATGAAAACCAAACACAAGAATACAACTCGTATTCAGGGAGCAAAAGAATTGTTTTATAAATTTCTGGATAGTTTAAATAAACAGAAGAACATACAGTTTGCTTTGCGTATGTATGGCCATACTGTCAAGTATCCTCCGGGAGATTGTAAAGATTCTAAATTAGTTGTGCCGTTTGGTAAAAATAATGTAGCGTTAATTAAATCAAAAGTTTCGGAAGCTAAGCCAACTGGTATTACTCCTATTGAGCATTCATTGACAGAGTCTGCTAATGATTTTCCGGATGCGAAAGCGGTAAATATGATCATCTTAATCACAGATGGAATTGAAGAATGTGAAGGAGATCCTTGTAAAGCAAGGATGAAGTTAATGGAAAAAGGTATTGTATTTAAGCCGTTTATCATAGGAATAGGATTAACGGTAGAACAAATAAAAACATTTGAATGTGTAGGTGATTATTATGATTTTGATAATACGAGCACAATATCCAATATCAGCTCAATTATTTCAAAGCAAAAATTAAATAAAACATCATCACAGGTGAATTTATTGGATTCAAAATCAGTACCCACCGAAACAAATGTAAATATGACATTTTACAATACTGCTACAGGCAGTTATGTTTACAATTATATACATACCTTAAATCAAAAAAATAATCCCGATACCTTATACTTAGATGATTTTCCAACATATAAAGTTGTAGCTCATACAATACCACCAACGGAAAGTAAAGAAGTTAAATTAACTCAGGGAAAACATACAATCATTCCTATTGATGCTCCTCAGGGATATATAGAATTAAGACGTCCAATGGGAGTTTATAATTTTAACGAAAAAATAAAAAGTATTGTTCGTAAATCGAATGGAAATATGCAAACGCTTAATGTTCAACAAATGAATACAACTGAGAAATATATAATAGGAAATTATGATTTGGAAATTTTAACCTTACCAAGAACATATATCAATGGTGTTACAGTAACTCAAACTCAAACTAAGCTTATAGAGTTACCTAATGCAGGCATGTTAACTGTAAAAGCTTTGGATAGTGGAGATGGTTGTATTTTAAAGGATACAAAAAAGTTAGAATGGGTTTGTAATTTAAATAATACAACATCGCAGGTATATTATTTACAACCCGGAAACTACCGTATCGAATGGAGAGCGAAATCTTTAAAAGGATCTATTTATACTATTGAGAAAAAATTTACAATTAAGTCGGATATTGAAACGAAAGTTGAGTTGTATAAATAATCTGGAGTGTAAAGGAAAATAAAGTAAAGATATATGATAGCATTGGGATTATATAAGCATTACAAAGGCAATATCTATGAAGTAATAGGAGTAGCACGTCATAGCGAAACACTGGAATATCTAGTTGTTTATAAAGCTACTTATCAGCAAGAGGGAGATAATTTATGGGTGAGACCTTTGGTAATGTTTGAGGAAATTGTTATTGTTGATGGAGTTGAGCGAAAGCGATTTGAGAAAATAAATTCTTAAACACAAAATTTATAACCAACTCCTCTTATTGATAAAAAATGAATAGGTTCTTTTTGGTTTACTTCAAATAATTTCCTGAAATTTAAAATATAATTGTCAATGGTACGTGAAGATGGCGCTTCATCCTTTGTCCATAGTAATTCAAGGATAGTATCTCTGGAAATAACATTATTTAAATTATCTACTAATAGTTTTAAAAGTGCCATTTCTCTTTTTGATAAAGTTTCTGTTTTTCCTTCTCTTGTTTTAACCTGAAAAGTTGCAAAGTTTATTTCACAACTATTAAATTTAAAAATAGGAATCTCTTTTTTAATCGGGTTATTTCTTTTTAAAACGTTATGTATTCGTAACAACAATTCTTCCAAATCAAAAGGTTTAGTAATATAATCGTCGGCACCTAACTTAAGCCCTTCAATTTTATCCTGAACATTATTTTTTGCAGTTAAAAAAATTACGGGTGTCGTATTATTTAAATGTTTTAACTGTTTATAAATTTCAACTCCGCTTATAACAGGGAGCATGATGTCTAATAAAATTAAATCAGGATTGTTTTGTTGTATTTGATTAATAGCATCAGATCCTGAACTACAAGTGTGAACAGCATAGCCTTCAAGTTCTAAATTTAATTTCAGAGTTTCTTGAAGCGCTAATTCATCTTCTATAATTAATACTTTAAACGCCATATCTTTAAATAGGACTAATTTACCTCAAATATTGCTTGTTACATTGTCTTTTTAAAAAATATTTTGTAACTCTGTATACGATATTTATTATTATGAAAAAAAGTTACTGTATTTTATTTGCAATTTGTTTTATTTTTAACCAATATAATTATGCTCAGGTTAATGGCCGTAAATGCGCATCACCTAAAGTTAATGCAAGTTATGAAGCCGCTTTTCAAAATATGTTGCAAAAGCACCAGCAGTTCGCTAATAATAAACAAGCGGTAACGGTTTACAATATCCCTGTAATTTTTCATATCATTCATTCAGGGCAGAACGTAGGAACTAGTATTAATATTAGTCAGGCTCAGGTTAATTCTCAAGTAACTATTTTAAATCAGGATTTTAGAAAAATAAACGCCGATTTCTCCACATGGGCAACCCAACCCTCTTTTATAAATGCAGCTGCCGATTGCGAAATTAATTTTTGTCTGGCAAAAGTATCTCCAACAGGAACTGAATTAACAGAACCCGGAATAGAAAGGATTTCATGTTCTTCTAAAGGTTGGACAAATCCGCCACATACGGATGCTTATATTGATGCAACTATTAAACCAGGTTCGTCATGGGATCCAACCAGATATTTAAATATCTGGGTAGTTTATATGAATGATGGAACCTTAGGGTATGCTCAGTTTCCAACAATTGCAAATCCGAGTGTTCCGGTTGTAGGAGATATGTTTGGTTTTGGATCGGCTGCAAATACGGATGGTATAGTATTGGATTATTCTGCAATAGGAAATACAGGGACAGCTAATTTTCCTTACGATAAAGGAAGAACGGCTACTCATGAAATAGGTCATTGGTTAGGATTGTGGCATATAAACGGAGATTCAAATTGTGGTAATGATTATGTAACCGATACGCCAGCTCAAAGTTCGTTGTCATCTTCTTGTCCTTCAAGTTCAGGGGCAGTCGTAAATTCAGGATGTACATCTGTTTCTCCTAATCCTCCGGGAAGAATGTATCAAAATTATATGGATTATTCACCTGACAGGTGTTTGGTATTATTTACGGCTGGACAAAAAGCACGTATGCAAGCAGTAATGGCTAATTGTATGAGAAGAAATTCTTTAAATACATCTACAGTTTGTGACGCAGTTGGAATTGAAGAATATGTTTCAATTCTTAATGTTAATATTTCACCTAATCCTTCAAACGGAGAGTTGTTTGTGGAAGTTAGTTTAAGTGATGTTCAGGATTATATAATTTCTGTAATTAATACTTTGGGACAAACGGTAAAAGAAGCGAAACAATTACAGTCTAATGGAGGGAAAATAAAATTCGATTTATCAGATAAAACAGCAGGTGTTTATTTTGTTTCAGTTAAAACTAAATCTGGCTCAAAAGTTAAACGTATTGTATTACAATAAATGATTTTTATTTCAATTGTTTTAGATACATCTGTATTGTGTTTTCTAATCCAAAATAAATGGAGTCGCTTATTAATGCATGACCTATAGAAACTTCCAAGAGATTTTCAGTGTGTTGTTTAAAATAGGCTAGGTTTTCTAAACTTAAATCATGTCCGGCATTTACACCTAAACCTAATTGATTTGCTAATTGAGCAGCAGCCGTAAAGGGTTTAATTACTTCTTCTCTTTTTGTTTTGTAATGTCTGGCATATTCTTCTGTATATAATTCAATTCTATCGGTGCCGGTTACTTTCGCACCTTCTATCATTTTTAAATCGGGATCCACAAAAATAGAAGTTCTGATCCCTGATTTTTTAAACAGACTGATGATATCAGTTAAATATTCCTGATTAGCAATTGTATCCCAGCCATGATCAGATGTAAGCTGGTTATCACCATCTGGGACAAGGGTTACTTGTTCGGGTTTTACATCTAAAACTAAATCTACAAATTTTTGAATTTTAGGGTTCCCTTCAATATTAAATTCTGTTTTTAATAAAGGTTTTAAATCATAAACATCCTGATAACGAATATGTCTTTCATCCGGACGAGGATGAACAGTAATGCCCTGTGCACCAAAACGTTCAGCATCCTGTGCTACTTGTAAGAGGTTAGGAGTATTGCCGCCACGGGAGTTACGAATAGTAGCAATTTTATTTATGTTTACAGAAAGTTTTGTCATAAATACAAAAGTACAATTTATAGTAATAACAGTATAGTTTTAAAGTATTTTTAACCATATAGAAAGATATAGGAAATTAGTTGAAAAAGATAGTGATTTGCTAAAGACATTGTTACTATATTAAAACGTAGTTTCTATACATACTTAAACCCACAATTGTTTCCCTATGCATTTATGTGGTTAAATTGGCAAAAAATATTAGATACATTTTGCTTTATTTAAATACTTTTAATTGAAAAGATTGTTACAAAAATCGTTTTACCAATTTTTCATCAGGGATTAAACAACTCTCCATTTTTCCATACCACTTGTATCTGTTTTTTGCAATAAAGTCATATACTACATTTCGAATAAATGGAGGAATAACAATTAATGCAAAACAAGCAGGGTATAAACCTTTTAAATATTTTGAAACTCTTAATGCCGCAGATGACTTAATAAAAGCTTTATTATTTTCAATAAATACTAAACTATCTGTTTTTGCCGGATTAATTTTATAATGAGTTAAAATTTCAATACCAATGGGTGATTGAAGAGAAGTGAAATATATTTCTGATTTTTTTTCATGTTTTAATACGAATTGAACAGATGAATGACATAGGTTGCAATAGCCATCAAATAACAAAATAGTTTTATTTTCAAAAATAGTATTCATTATGGTCTCAAAGCAATAGAGTAGGGGTCGGAGGCTACTTCTGTTTTTTTATTAAGTAATTGCATGGTGTTTATATTAAAGTAATTTACAAAGCCATTTCGTCCACAAACACCTGTGTGATGAGGAGTTGGACCATTGGTTAAAATATTACGGCTTGATACAATTATATATCCATTAATTTCATCAAGAACAATACCATGAGGTTGGTAACCTACACTATAGTTATTAGCATTGTAATTTATCATATCTATAACCGTAATACAGCCTTTAGTATTGGGCGATGCAGCAGGCTCGTCCTGACAAACCACATATAATTTATTTTTATTAGCACTTTTAGCAAACTCCAAAGGATATTGTCCTGTATTAATTGTTTGTAGTAAAATATCTCCAATAGTACTCATAACCCTTACTTCATTTGATTTTTGACAGCTAACAAAATATTTTGATCCGTCGGGTGAAAAAATAATTTCATGAGGATCAAGAGATGATGTTTGGTTAGGAGTACCTGTTAAATCTAAGGGAATTTCAGTAAAACCATTTAAGGCTGTATCTATTTTATAAATATAATTTCCTGTTTGACGTGTGATATAAATAGTATCGTTCGTATTGTTTAAGGCAATTCCATGTCCATCCGAAAAATTACCTCCTCCAATATTTTGTTTTAGAGTCATTGTTTCTAAATTAACAACCGCTAAGCGACTGTTGGCTTGCCAGGCCACGCAATATGCCTTTTTACCGTCGTTGCTTATAGCTATAGTATTCCAGTTTTGAGAAGCCCCTAAACTCACTTCCGCTACAAAACTATCATCAGATGTTTTATATTTTTGTAAAATGTTATTGGCAACAAAAATTACATACCAATATTTTCCGTCAGGAGAAACTTTAATCATATGAGGACTTTCAGGGGCAGAAGAGTTATTGCCAACGGTAATATACCTCATTGGTAACTGAGTTTCGGCATCAAATACGGTAACTACGTCACAACCCTGATTTAATACATAATATTTTCTTCTGGTCGGATTATCTGCCCACATAATTTTTCCGTTTATATCCGGAGCTCCATTATCAATCCAATTTTTAATAGTTTGAACTTCAGCTTTACTCAATACATTTTCATTTAAAGGCATAGATGGGTAATTAACCGGTCCAAGTTCGGGATAGGTATTTATAAAATAACATAATGATGAAAAATCACTACGGAATGGGATAACCGGAGAGCCATTGCTTGAACCTTTAAATAAATTATCAAAAGTGGAAAGATTTAAATCTGCAGCAGCTTTATAACTAGAATTATTATGACACCCGGGAGTAGAACATTTATTGGCAATAATTTTCCCTACCTCTGCAGGATAATCACCAAAAACAGGTAAAGCAGGATCTTTTGCGCATGAAAATACAATAGTTAAAAAAATAACGATGCAAGAAATTAGTAGTAAATAATTTGCTTTTGTATATAGCATGGTATGATAAAGGTACAAAAGCGAGTTGGTAATTAAAATATAAAAAATACAAAAATTACAGACAGGCCATCCTTAACATTTGCATATATTGTAAGCCCTTTTTACGAGCAAAATCAATATTATGTTGAGGTATTAATTCCGGATTTGGATAAAGGCTCAGTGCTTTTGTTAAACTTTCTTCGCGTAAAATATGTAACATAGGATAGATAGAGCGATTCGTGAAATTGGCTGGATCATTTTCATCTTCGCCGGCAAAACAATAATTAGGATGAAAACTTGCTATTTGATAAACACCATCGTAATTTTCTTTGGTTAATAAACGTTCGGCTTTTTTTACTAAATCCAGATAATCATCAAACTCTTTATAGTCATTAGTAAAAATTATAAAACTTGTTTCAATTTCTGTATCTGTTTCAAGATAATTCAATTCTTCTTTTAATGCCAATAAGCTATCTTTTACTGTTATATCAGATAGGATAATATAGCGTATTGTTTTTTTTATTAGCGCTTTTGCTGCAAATGGGCAAAAATTGCAATCAATAACAACTGATTTTATCCAATTAGTTGTTTGCTCAATAATTTTGTCATCAGAAATATTCATGTTATTACTCTGTATGCTTTAATTGAAGTTTTTTGATTTTATAATGTTATTCATCACATTCCTTATCTCCAAAACTAATCAAAAAATAGTTCAATGTAAATGAATTAGAAATAGTTTATATTTTAACTGTATTTTTAAATAATGAAATTGTGTGCAGAAATATATACAGATGGTTCTTGTCACACTCAACAATGTGTGGGTGCATGGGCAGCAGTAGTATTAATTGATGAACAAAAAATTGTATTGAGTGGTAAAGAAAATAATACGACTCATAATCGAATGGAAATTTTAGCTGTTATTAATGCCATAAAATACATTCAAATACACTTTAAATCGGTTACTAAAATTAAAGTTGTTTCTGATAGTCAGTATGTTATTGGTTTAGTTGGGAGACAATCTAAGTTTGAATCAAGTGATTTTACAACAAAAGCAGGAAATGATATAAGAAATATAGATCTAGTAAAAGAGTTATTAAAACTTATTTCATTGTTTAATCTTGAATTTGTGAAGATAAAAGCACATCAAAAAGTAACTGATATTATAAATTACAATATTGAAGTAGATAAACTATCGAGGCAACTGGTGAGGGAAGCAGTAAAAATGAATTAAATTTATTTTCTTGAAAATAAATCAATAAAAAAACCCTTAAATTTTCATTTAAGGGTTTTGATATCGAAAAGTGATTATTCTTGTGATCCTGCTGGGACTCGAACCCAGGGCCCATACATTAAAAGTGTATTGCTCTACCAACTGAGCTACAGAATCATGAATTTAAGAACGTTTCTACCTTTTCGGGCTGCAAATATATAAACGATTTCATAACTAGCAAAACTTTTTTTGTATTTTTTTTAATTTATTTTCTTGTCTTGTTTTTACTGGCTATTAGCCTTATTTTTATAGTCAGTTATGGACTTCACACCTCAGATAAATTTATTAAAGGGATTTTGCACATTAAATTTTGGTGTATCTGCCGTTGATGCTGAATTGGTTTTTGGTAAACCGGAAGAAATTCAGGTATTAGATGATACTATACTGGAAACATCATGTACCGTTTACCATTATTGGGATTCTGGTTTCTCGTTGTTTTTTGATAATAAAAATGCCATGAAATTTGGAAGTGTAGAAGTTGATAATCACGATACACTATTATTTGGAAAAAAAATATTTTCATTAAGTGAACAACAATTGATTGATTTGATGAAAGAACATAACTATACACTTACGGATACTGAAAAACAAGATTGGGGCGAAAAACGCTTGAGTTTTGATGAAGCTGGTTTAGATTGTTATTTCGAAAATGGAAAAATGTCTTCTGTTAATTTTGGAGTAATTGATGAACTAAATAATTTTGAATTTTTACCTAATTAAATATTTACTCAAATAACTAAAAATCAATACAATGCCAGGAACTGAATTATTTGGCGCCGAAGAGCGCAAGGAAATTGAAGATGTGTTATCAACAGGAATTATGTTCCGTTTTAACCATGATGCACAACGTAACAATATTTGGAAAGCGAAAGATTTTGAAGCAGAAGCTAAAAAAATAACAGGTGCAAAATATGCATTAGCAGTATCAAATGGCTCTGCCGCTATTTTAGCGGCATTAGCAGCTAGTGGAATTGGAACAGGAGACGAAGTGATTTGTCCTCCATTTACTTACATCGCTACTATTGAAGCTGTTTTAATGCTTGGTGCTTTACCAGTATTTGCTGAGATTGATGAAACTTTATGCTTAAGTGCAGAAGGAATAAAAAAAGCAATCACTCCAAAAACCAAAGCGGTTTGTTTAGTTCACATGTGTGGCGGTAATGCTAACATGGATGAAATTATGGCTGTTGTAAAAGAGCATAATTTAAAACTAGTTGAAGACGCAGGTCAAGCATTTGCAGCTTCGTATAAAGGAACAGCTACTGGTTTATTTGGTAGCGCAGGAGCTTATTCGTTCGACTTCTTTAAAATTGCTACAGCAGGCGAGGGTGGTATTTTTGTAACCAATGATGAAAACACTTATAAATTAGCTGATAGTTATTGTGATCATGGTCACGACCACGTTGGTAATAACCGTGGAATGGAAAACCATCCGATTATTGGTTTTAACTACCGTATCTCTGAATTACACGCAGCAGTAGGTGCAGCACAAACGCGTAAAGTACCTGCTATCCGCACAGCTAACTTAAAAAACAAAGCGTTCTTACAAAAAGAATTATCTAAAGTTGCAGGAATTAGTTTCTCTAAATTAGGTGATGATAATGGTGATTCAGGAACGTTCTTAAATATCTTAATGCCTGATACTGAAACTGCTAAACGTACTGTTGATGAGTTCAATAAAGCAGGAGTTACCGGATTTAACTATTGGTTCACAAATATGTATCACTTTATTAATCAATGGGAACATATCAAAGGTTTGAAAACAGCTTCTAAATTGCCTATTCAATTATTAGGTGCTCCTCAAGATTATAATAATTTGGATATTCCTAAAACCCAAGCAGTTGTTGGTCGTTTAATTTCTTTTGGTATTCGTTGTACTTGGACGGAGGAAGAATTAAAAACCTTAGCTGCTAAAATTTCTGAATGTGCTACTAAGGCTTTAAAACCTGTTAATGCTTAATAAAAACATGTTACACAAAAATTTTAAAAACATTGATAAAGTAACTTACGGACGTGGTTCGTTTGCTCAATTAGCAGAAACAGTAGAACCTATACGTAAAGAAAATAAAAATTACTTTGTTTATGTAGTGGATAATTACTTTAAAGGAAAACCTTTATCTAATAAATTGCAAAATAAGCCTGAGGATTTAATTTATTACATCGATGTTGATCCTCATGAACCAAAGACTGAACAAATTGATTCATTACGTGATGAAATATTAGCAAAACAAGGTTTACCTAGTGGTGTTATTGGAATTGGTGGAGGTAGTATTATGGATATTGCAAAAGCCTTATCATTAATGCTAACCAACGAAGGCTCATCCACTTTATATCAAGGATTGAATTTAGTTAAGAAACCCGGCATTTATCATTTAGGAGTTCCTACTATTTCAGGTACTGGGGCCGAAGTATCAATGACGGCGGTATTAACAGGGCCAGAAAAAAAATTAGGATTAAAATGTGATTGGACCGTATTTAATCAAGTGATTCTAGATCCTGAATTAATCGCATCTGTTCCTACAGATTGGTGGTTTTATACAGGAATGGACACGTACATCCACTGTATTGAATCTGAAACGGGTATTCGTAATAATGCTTTTAGTTTAGCTTACGGAGAGCAATCATTAAAACTTTGTAGAGAAGTATATTTAGGAGAGAACGCTGGTCGTACTCCTGAAAATGATGATAAATTAATGGTAGCTTCTTTAATGGGAGGGTTAAGTTTAACGTATAGCGAAGTAGGCGTTTGTCACGCGTTAAGCTACGGTTTATCAATGGTTTTAGGAACTCGTCACTGTTATGCAAACTGCTTAATATTTCAGCACTTAGGAGATATTTATTTAAAAGGTCATAGCGAGTTTATGCAAATGATTGAAAAGCATAAAATTGTATTGCCTCAAAACTTAAGTAAAGATTGGACAGAAGAACAAATTACAGCTATGGCTCAAGTTTCCTATAATTTACCATTTATGTGGAATCACGCATTTGGCGATAACTACAAAGAAATTGCCACAATGGATTATATTAAAGATTTATTTAGAAGATTGTAAACCTTGTCAGTTCGAGCGAAGTCGAGAACATCTTGATACACTTCGCAATCGAAGTAACAAAAATTAAAACCAAAATACAATGAGTAAAAAAATAGTAAAAGTAGGAGATATTGAGTGCGGAAGTAAAGAGTTATTCTTGATTTCAGGACCTTGTGTAATCGAGGAAGAAAGCATTATGATGAAAACGGCTGAAAAATTAAGAGAAGTTCAGGAGCGTTTAAAAATTAAAATCATTTACAAATCATCTTTCACAAAAGATAACCGTAGTAGTTTAAGTTATTATCAAGGACCAGGATTAATTAAAGGTTGCGAAATGCTTGGTAAAATCAAAGAGCAATTTGGTTTCCCTGTTTTAACAGATATTCACTCTCACGATCAAGCTGCTGCTGCTGCGGATGTGTGTGATGTATTACAAATTCCAGCTTACTTATGTATGCAATCCTCATTATTAGTCGCTTCTGCAAAAACAGGACGAGTAATTAATATTAAACACGGTCAGTTTTTAGCGCCTGACAATATGAAGCACCCAGTGCAAAAATGTATTGATAGTGGAAATGATCAAGTGATTTTAACAGAGAGAGGTTACTCTTTTGGTTATAATGATTTAATTGTTGATCCTCGTGCATTTTATCACATGAATAACATTGGTTACCCAGTTGTATTTGATGTAACTCACTGTGTGCGTAAATATGGTATTCCAAGTTCTGATAAAAAAGGTGGAGCTCGTGAGTTCTTGCCAGTATTAGCAAGAGCTGGGGTAGCATCTGGTATTGATGGAATGTTTATCGAAACACATCCTAATCCAGAAACAGCATTATGCGATGCGGCTTCTCAATTATGTGTAACTGATTTAGAAGAATTCTTAAAACCTATTATTGAACTTCATAATGTGGAAGTGAAATACAGAGATTAATAATTCTAATTGAATCTTTTCCTCAATATTATCTGGCCTTTTTTTAGTCTATTTAATTAAATTTTAAAACAATAAAACATGAAAAAATTAATCTTAATCTTAGTCGCAGGATTTTTCTGCACAACCATTTCGGCTCAAAGCCTTTATATTCATGGAAGTAAAAAAGGTGAAATAGAATCAGATGGAGACGTTTATATCAATGGTTCTAAAAAGGGAAATATTGAAAGCGATGGAGATGTGTATGTTGGCGGTTCTAAAAAAGGCCAAATCGAATCGGATGGAGATATTTATTTAAATGGTAGTAAAGTAGGTCAAATTGAAAGCGATGGTGACGTTTATAAAAACGGCTCTAAAATTGGTCAAATAGAATCTGACGGAGATATTTATAAGAATGGTTCTAAAATAGGAGACTGTAAAGGAGTGAGAAAAGAGTGGGTAGCAGCAGTTGTTTTCTTTTTCTTTATTGAAGATTTAGCATATTAATTTTAATATTAAATAAAACATCTCCCGCCTTTCAGACACCCTCTTCAAAGAGGGAATTGCTGTAATTGAAATGTGAATTAATTCCTCCTTTGAAGGAGGTGTTCGCAGGACGGAGCGTCATTAAATTATGAAAGTATCTATTATCGTTGCTACATCATTAAATCACGCCATTGGCAAAGACAATCAATTGCTGTGGCACTTACCGGCTGATTTGAAATTTTTTAAAACAACCACCATGGGTTGCCCAGTTATTATGGGACGTAAAACATTTCAATCGATTGGAAGAACTTTGCCAGGAAGAAAAAATGTGGTGATTACCAGAGATAAAACATTTAATTCTGATAATCAATTTGATATTTTAGTTGTAGGAAGTTTAGATGAAGCTTTAGTGAAATTACATGCAGAGAAAGAAGTATTTATTATTGGCGGAGGAGAAATCTACAAACAGTCTATGGACTCCGTAGATACTATTTATTTGACTTTAGTAAATATGACAACAGAAGCTGATGTGTATTTTCCTGAAATTGATTCATCAAAATTTGATTTGGTTTGGGAAGAAAAACATTTGGCTGACGAAAAAAATAAATTTGATTATACCTTTCAAAAATTCGAGAGAAAATGAGTTCCATTAAATTAGAAAACATTTTATTTATTGATATTGAAACGGCTCCTATTCATTATCAATACAATGCTTTATCTGTAACCGAAAAAGAGTTATGGGATAAAAAATGGATGTACAGTAAAGATATTACGCCTGAACAACAATATGCTAAAGCGGGCATCTATGCTGAATTTGCCAAAGTAGTTTGTATAGGGTTAGGTTTCATGAGTGAAGGGAAATTTAGAACTAAAGCCATTGCGGGAGATAACGAACATGATATTTTAACAGAGTTTTCTAAGTTACTAGAACAGTTCTTTAATACCAAAGAACATTTTTTATGTGCACATAATGGGAAAGAATTTGATTATCCGTTTTTGTGTAGAAGATTATTAGTGAATAGGATTGTGCTTCCAAAATTATTACAAATACAAGGGTTTAAGCCTTGGGAGGTAAAGCATTTGGATACCATGGAAATGTGGCGCTTCGGAGATATTAAAAATTTCACTTCGTTGAATTTATTAGCTCATGTGTTTGGCA
>JAEUTR010000101.1 GCA_016787365.1 Bacteroidia bacterium | reverse complement strand
ACACAGGGCTTTGAATTATTTTATGAGTTCGGAAGTGGATGTTTCCCGTCCGGCAAATAGATTTACTGTTAACAATGATGAGTTTTTAAAACCATATGTCGATTTTTTAACTATACCTATTACCAATCCTTCAGATTCTTTAGAAACAAAATACTATGCATTAAAACTAATGCAGGACTTAACTCAGTTTCATAAAAATGATGAAAATCCAAACGCCCTGATTGATATAGAATTGTTACGATTAGATTATGTTCACAGTAATTCTCAAAGTACAAAAAAAGACACTTTATACTTCAATTCATTAAAAGCCATTCAATCTAAATTTTCGCAAAATGCACGCGTAACTGAAATCGATGCGAGATTAGCTAATTGGTATTTACAAAAAAATGCCGGATATAATCCTTTACAGGGAGATACTTATAAATGGTATAAAAAAACAGCCAAAGAAATATGTGAAACTGCAATTAAAAAATTTCCCGATTCATACGGTGCTTTAGAATGTAAAAACATTATTAGCACTATTAACACAAAATTTTATAATCTTACTGTTGAAGAAGCCAATGAACCCAATAAACCTTTCAGAGCTTTAGTAACCTCTCAAAATGTAAATAAAATATATTTTAAAATCGTTAAGAGTTCCGGACAGGAATTAAGAGAATTGTTTAGAAAAAAATACGGAAAAGAATTATATGAAAAATTTAAAACGTTTCCTCAGGTTGCCACTTTTTCGCAGAATATTGAAAACGACGGAGATTTTCAATCTCATAATACCGAAATTAAATTGCCCGAATTACCTGCAGGTTATTATGTGATACTAAATTCTTTAACAGAAGATTTTAAGTATAACAATAACATGACTGCCTACAGCACATGTATTATTTCTGACATTGCCAGTACGGAAAGAAGACGAGATGACGGATCATTTGATTTTTATGCACTTCACCGCCAAACAGGAGAAGCGCTTAAAAATATATCCGCACAAATTTGGTTCGAACATTATGATTATAAAAACAGAGAATATACCCTAAAAAAAGGGCCGTCCTATAAAACAGATGAAAAAGGATTTTTTAATGTAAGCTTTAACGAATTAAACGAAAAACAATTTTTTGTAGAATTTATAAATGGTTCTGATTCCTATTTTAACAATAACAGTTATTATACCTACAAACAAAATGACAATAATTATACACGGATACAATCCTATATTTATACCGACAGAGCAATATACAGACCCGGACAAACCGTTTATTTTAAATCGATTGTATTAGAATCCGTTAATAATAAAAATCATACGCTAAAAACAAACTATCCTGTAACCGTAACATTTTATGATGTTAACTACCAAAAAGTACATTCCTTAAATTTAACCAGTAATGAGTACGGAACTGTTTCGGGTTCTTTTATAGCACCACAAAATGGCTTAAACGGACAGATGCATATTACAGATGGGCATGGAAATGCATATGTTTCTGTTGAAGATTACAAACGTCCTAAATTTGAAACAGAGTTTACTCCTGTAAAAGGCAGTTATAAATTAAATGATGAAGTAAGCGTTACAGGAATTGCAAAAGCCTATGCGGGCAATGTAATTGATGGCGCAAAAGTAAAATACCGTGTGGTAAGAAATGTTAACTATCCATACTGGTATTGGTGGTATAGGCCTTATTATGGTGGCGTGACAGAAACCGAAATTACAAACGGAGAAACAACAACCAACGATACCGGCGCATATATCATTAAGTTTAAAGCATTGCCAGATGAATCTGTATCTAAAACAAGTTATGCTACTTACAATTATCAGGTAAGTGCAGATATAACTGATATTAACGGAGAAACGCACAGTACCCAAACAAATGTTACCGTTGGTTATCAGGCATTGCAATTATCCATTTCGAGCGATGATATTATTGAAGTTAATAATTCTAAACCAATTCGCATTTCAACCACTAACTTAAACGGAGTAGAAGAAAACACAAAAGGTTCGTTTACCATCTACAAATTAAAACAACCTCATAAAGTCTTCAGAAACAGATTATGGGCTCAACCCGATAGACATAGTCTAACAAAGGAAGAATACTACAAAACATTTCCTAATGATTTATATGCTGACGAAACCAATAAATATAAATGGGAAAAAGAAACAAAAATTTTAGAGAAAACATTTGACACAGGCAGTAAAAAAGAATATGATTTATCTGCAGATATAAAATCATTTACTCCGGGTGTTTATGTTATTGAAGCTATGTGTAAAGATACTTATGGAGAAGAAATTAAAGCATTTGAATATGTAACTGTATTTAATAAAAATTCGACTACAATTCCAGAACAAGTAGCAGAATGGTTTTATTACCCTAAAACAAAAGCTGAACCGGGAGAAAAAGTAGAATATATTTTAGCATCCGGTTACCCGAATGTTAATTATTTATTTGAAATGGAATCATCAGGAAAACCAAGTATTTCGAAAACAATAGCAGCTTCCATGAAAGTTAACGAATTACAGATAGAAGAAGTTCACAGAGGTAATGTTGTTTTTTATACTTCTTTTATAAAACATAATCGTATTTATACCAGAAGCAATATCATTACTGTTCCATACACTAATAAAGAATTAGACATTCAATTTGAAACATTCCGAAACAAATTATTACCAGGACAAGCTGAAGAATGGAAATTGATTTTAAAAGATAAAAAAGGCGAAAAAGCAGCGGCTGAAATGGTAGCAAGTATGTACGATGCTTCTTTAGATGCTTTTAAAGGCAATAGTTGGTATTTTAATATTTATCAAAATTATTATGCGCGTTTATATTGGACATCAAGTCTTGCTAAGTTAGCCAACTCTACTGAATTTAATGAACTATCTACTAATTATCAATCATTACCCTCTCGTTCATATGATGCTTTAAATTATTTTGGATTAGGGTTTTATAATAACAACAGCTACTACTACAGAGGTGATGCAGATTATCCGTTAGAATCTTCAGGAATGGTAATGGATGAAGTGTCTGTAAATCAAACCAAAAGTGCTGCTCCAAAAATAATGGCAAATAGAGAAGAGACTGAAAAGAAAGCCGAAGATAAAAGTGTGAGTACTATAACCGCAGTAACTGGCTTAGCTGAAAATAAAAACACTGTTGGTGGATTAAAAGATGGCAAAGGTAAAGAACAAGATAACAGAAGTGGCGATTTATCAAACGTCAAAGCCCGTTCTAATTTTAACGAAACTGCTTTTTTCTTTCCGCAATTGCAAACCAACGAAAAAGGAGAAATCATTATCAAATTTACTGTACCCGAGAGCTTAACCAAATGGAAAGTAATGGGACTGGCTCATACAAAAGATTTAAAAATTGGACAATTTGAAAAAGAAGTCATTACCCAAAAAGAATTAATGGTTCAACCAAATGCACCGCGTTTTTTCAGAGAAGGTGATAAAATCATCTTTATTTCTAAAATCTCTAATTTATCTGATAAAGATTTAACCTGTATTGCAGAGCTACACCTATACGATGCCTTAACTGATAAAGAAATTACTGAATTTATCATAGAATCAAATAATAAAAAAACAACCGATTATAGCAAAAATTTTTCTGTCAAAAAAGGACAAAGCTCTGCCATTGAATGGAATTTAAATATCCCTGAAGGGTATTCAGCTATAAAATACAAAGTGGTTGCCAAAGCCGGTAACTTTACAGATGGTGAAGAAGTGGCCGTGCCCGTTTTAACTAACCGCATGCTGGTTACCGAAAGTATGCCAATGCCAATTCGCAGTAATCAAACAAAAGAATTTTCGTTTACAAAATTCATCAACCAAAATAATCATTCAACTACTTTAAAAAATCATTCTTATACTTTAGAGTTTACAGCTAATCCTGCCTGGTATGCCATACAAGCTTTACCTTATTTAATGGAATACCCTTACGAATGTGCAGAACAAACCTTTGCAAGATACTATGCCAATAGTTTAGCAACATACGTTGTAAATTCTAAACCAAAAATTAAAGCCATTTTTGATGCCTGGAAAATGGCTAGTCCTGATGCTTTTTTATCAAACTTGGAAAAAAATCAGGAATTAAAAGCCGTTATACTTGAAGAAACGCATTGGGTATTACAGGCCAAAAATGAAAGTGAAAATAAAAAACGTGTTGGTTTATTATTCGATTTAAATAAAATGAGTCATGAACAAACACAAGCCTTTAAAAAACTGCTAAAAAAACAATCATCAAACGGAGGATTTGTTTGGTTTGACGGCGGCCCAGATGACTGGTATATGACTCAACATATTATAACAGGCTTTAGTCATTTGGACAAGTTAGGCGTTATTAAAGCCAGAGAAAATAACGAGGTGTGGAATATGATTACGAGAGCCGTTAACTATTGCGACAATCGTATGCGTGAAGAATATGAATGGATGAAAAAATATAATCCAAAATACAAAACAGAAAATCATTTAAGTTATATGTCCATACAATATTTATATATGCGCAGTAACTTTAAGGATATTACTTTGGATAAACGTCATAAAGAATATTTTGACTACTACAAAAAACAAGAGCAAACTTATTGGCTGCAAAACAGTCGTTATATGCAAGCCATGATTGCTTTAAGTTTAAACAGATACGACGACTCAAAAACACCAAAAGATATTTTAAAATCTTTGAAAGAAAACAGTATCAATAGCGAAGAAATGGGAATGTACTGGAAAGAAAACTATGGTTATTACTGGTATGAAGCGCCTATAGAAATGCAGGCATTAATGATTGAAGCATTTGATGAGATAAATAACGATACA
Source organism: Bacteroidia bacterium (assembly GCA_016787365.1). Lineage (GTDB taxonomy): Bacteria > Bacteroidota > Bacteroidia > B-17B0 > Aurantibacillaceae > UBA4416. The sequence continues at coordinate 16,599 of JAEUTR010000101.1, read as the reverse complement.
AAATCCGTGGATGATTTAAAAACATGGCTAGTTAAAAGCAAACAAACTCAACACTGGGGCACTACCAGAGCAACCACAGACGCTGTATATGCACTATTACTAAAAGGAACAGATTGGTTAGCGACAGAACCTAATGTGGAAATTACGGTAGGTGATATAAAACTAAATCCTAAAAATGATAAATCATTAAATGCGGAACCCGGCACAGGTTACTTTAAAAAAGTATGGAATGGCTCAGATATTAAGCCCTCGAACATGGGAAAAGTTAAAGTGGAGAAAAAAGATGTAGGCGTTAGCTATGGTGCCATGTACTGGCAATACTTTGAACAGTTAGATAAAATAACACCACATGAAACCCCTTTAAAATTAAAGAAACAATTATTCTTACAAAAAAATACAGCCAGTGGAATTGTGATAGAACCAATTACTGAAACCACAATATTAAAAACAGGTGATAAAATAAAAGTGAGAATCGAATTAAGAGTAGACAGAGATATGAGCTACGTTCATATGAAAGATATGCGCGCATCAGGTTTTGAACCTACCAATGTATTTAGTGGTTACAAATATCAGGATGGTTTAGGCTATTATGAAAGTACCAGAGATGCGGCCACAAATTTTTTCTTCTCATATTTAAATAAAGGAACTTATGTGTTCGAATATCCTTTGGTGGTAAATCATTCGGGGAACTTTAGCAATGGTATTACAACCATTCAATGTATGTATGCTCCCGAATTTACAAGCCATAGTGAAGGAATAAGGGTAAAAGTGGGGAAATAAAACTACTAAACACAACAAAGGAGATGAAAACCATCTCCTTTGTTGTGTAATTAATAAAAAATAAATCCTTAAAGCTGTTTTTCCAATTCTTTCAGTTCTTTTACTTTTTCAGCATAACCCATTTTATCAAACGAATAAATTAAATTATTAATAATACGTTTAATGATGTCAAGATTAGAACAAGGTAAATAGTATTTTGTTTCCGGCTCTACATTTAATTGCTTAATAAAAGAATCAACATCCGCCTGATTAAATATTAAACCTTTGCTGAACGGATTAACATAAAACAAAATATTGTCAGATAAGGTTTTGTGCGATGGGTCAAATAAATTGGCAAAATCGTTTACATAAGCCAAAACAAAATGTTGGGGTAGATTAACGCCATAAATAGGAATACCTAATTCTTTACATACCAACGCATAAATAACGCTTAGCATCACAGGATTTCCTTTTTTGGTTTCTAATACAACATTGATAAATGAATTTTGAGGTGCGTGATAGTTAGTGATATTTCCACCAAACTGATGCACTTCAAACATGATATGATTAATGATTTTAACTTTTTCAATAGCCGTTAAATCATCATGTAACTCCAACCAAACATCCTGTTTAATTTGATGCAATTGCTTTTTTAATTTGTTCTCATCCAAATCAGGATATTGATAACGGGCAATGATCGTACAGCCTTTAAATAAATCATCCTGCTCATTTTCTGCCCAATTTTTTAATGCATTTTGTAATGCCTTAAATTGAATGGTATGAATAATCCCTTCAATGCGTTTTTGCATCAAGGCATCAAAGCTATTCTCCCAAGCAGTTTCCAGATGAGGAATTGCGGGAGGACCCAGAATAATAAATCTATTTTTCACCTCAGAATAAATTCCGTCATCCGGATCATCCAATAGAGTAATTAAGGCAATTACTTCTTTCAGGTTCATTTCATTTTTCTTAGGTCTCATACATAACAAAAATAGCCCCGATATGGAGCCATTTTTTACCTAAGATTTGTTTTTTTTAACAATTAGACTGTTAATCGTTGTAAACTTTCTTGTATTAATATCTCTACACTCTTGGCATAATCGCTTGTAAACTCTTTACGGACGCGGTTTGCTATAATAACACAGGCTGTTAAACAATTGTGGTTTAATAACTTTCCTAAACCGTATAACGCCGAAGTTTCCATTTCAAAATTAGTAATACGATGATCACCTAATCTAAAATCTGTTAACAATTCATTTAAATTAGGCATAGCCGCTTTCAAGCGGATTTGGCGTCCCTGAGGCCCATAAAAACCTGGCGCCGTAGCTGTAATACCTATGTGGGTTCCTTCCTGAAACTTAGCAATCAGTTTATCCGAAGCTTTTACACAATAAGGGTAAGGTAAATTAGGTAACCAGCCTGTATGCTTTATAAATGCCTCGCTAATATTCTTCTCCCCTACACTTTCCCAGTTATCGTAAAAATTCAATAATCCGTCCAGCCCCAAACCATGAGAACTTACCACGATACCATTTACCGGGATTTCGGCCTGTAAAGCCCCGCTTGTTCCTAAGCGCACAATATTTAACGAACGATGAGTAGGATTTAACTCTCTGGTTTCTAAATTAATGTTAACCGCAGCATCCAACTCATTCATTACAATATCAATATTATCTGTACCAATACCTGTAGATAAAACCGTGACACGTTTTCCGTTAAAAATACCGGTATGTGTTACAAACTCCCTGTGCTCTGTTTTAAATTCGATTTTACTGAAAAATTTCGAAATCTGAGGAACACGGTATTGATCTCCAACAACAATAATATCGTCGGCAATATCTTCGGCTTTTAAATTGATATGGTAAACACGGTGATCCTTGGTAAGGATTAATTCTGTTTCAGGAAATTGAGACATTTGACAATGATTAAATAATATGGAGTAAATCTAGTATATATTTTCCAAATATCAGAGCACCAATCAATGCCGAAATAACAGAGAAAATAAGTACTGCACCTGCTGCTAAATCTTTTACCTTACCCGCTACCGGATGTTGATTAGGTTCTACTAAATCCACAAATAATTCGATAGCAGTATTAATCGTTTCTAAAGCCAATACAATACCTGAACAAATTAAAATGATACACCATTCGGTAATAGTGATTTTAAATATAAAACCAAAGGTTATAGCTAAAATAGCGCAACACACATGCACTTTCATATTACGCTGTTGCAAACTCAATTTAATGCCCTTAAAAGCGTATGTAAATGATTTGAAAAATGAGTTCATGTATTATAAATTAAGACTAAAGATAGCCAAAATCAAATGATTTCAAATTGAAGGGTTAGGCTTTTTCATTTCGATGCATACACATGGTGATGTAATATAAAAACCACATAAAGACACTAAAGATAAGTGTAAAACCAATCGTGTCTTTTTCAAACAAAATATCAAAGCTTTGACGCATCAATTGAAAAGGATGATTGACTACATTCCAGCTATTAAACCGCAAGTATCTTCCTAAATACAGTCCAAAAGAAATTAACCAAAAAATAACAGGTGTTACTAAAGTAAATAACATAGGATTTACATACCCTTTTAATAAAGTGAGCATATCCTTTAATGACTTCAAAAATACAATCATACCAATTAAAGCAAAGGATAATACCAACACTAAATCAAACCATAATGGCAAATACGGACGAGGCTTTAAATGAAACAAATCAGTTAGTATGTATGGAGAATTAGGGATGAACAATAACCACATACCTAGTAAAGGAAAGTGTTTTAATTGCAGCGATTCCTTTTGTTTTAAATAATTACTAATCCACCAAGGTATTAAAGCCAGAAATAAATTCCAGGCCAAGAAAATATAACTTAAGCCATCACTCTTCATGATACGATAAATTAAAAGAGTAACACTAAATAGTGTAAACGAGTAGATGAGTTGTTTGAAGGATAGTTTCATAATTTAATTTTTAATAATTTACTCTTTTATGTCAGTTCGAACAAAATTGATAAAAAGCAGTTCTTTTGGTTGTCAGTTCGAGCGAAGTCGAGAACTAGACAGAGAGTGTGAAAATAAGCATCTCGACTACGCTCGATGTGACAATGTTTTTTTAATAAATACTTTCTACAATTGCTTTATCCCTTAAATCAAAGCTTCGCCAATCGTTGGTATAATCCGATAAATAATGGGTGATTTTTTGATTTAACAATTGGATGTAGGTTTCCTGATAATACCTTTCTTTGTAAGAACTGCTTGTATAATTTTTTAGTTTGGCATTAAAGGATGAAAATTCAGGTGTTTTAGTAATAGCCATTAATTCTGGGATATTAGTATCAGACAAAGAAAATAAATAATAAAAATCGACCTGAGCTAAAGGCTTGTTTTGAATATTATAATTGGTAATGAGTTTATCCCAGTTTACCAAACCACTTAACACCAATACTGTAAACCAAACCGCCACGTTAGTTCTGATTAAATACCAGTTGGATTGTTTTTTATAAATTTTCCAAAGCATAATCAATAAACCAAACACCGCTAATATCAACCACACATAAACACCAATACGCTTGTATGTGAAATTAAAATCGTGTATGTAAATCTGATTTCTAAAAGCCGTTGACGACAACATGATAATATTTTGAAAAATCCACAGATACACAAAAGCAGATAACACTTTATTGTTTTTAACCGTTGTAAATTCTTTTCGAAATAAGAACATAATTAAACTGGTAGCAATCACAATGGATAAAATAATAATCCCTACTCCACTATGCACAAAATCCGAATGTGTGACATTTTTAGGCAAACCACCATTGAAATATAAAGTTTGAATATCTCCGATATTTAAAATGACCAGCATCACATTCAATAAAATAAATAACAGCATACCTGCATAACGCTCTGTTTCAAATTGTTTGATGGTAGACTCATTTTCTTCAAACGGTGTATTCAATAAGGGTAATTTATTTTCCCAGGTTTCAATTGGCTTAATGGTTCGGTGATATAAAAATGCATACATCAGTAAAAATCCTCCAATGCTAAAAACAATCCAACCGATACTGATGAAATCCAGATTAATCCATTTGGTGTTTTCGGCAAACAACGGATTGGAATTTTTATACATCGAAAAAAACAACAAGCTCAATACTAACACAATAATCGTTGCCAATACCTTATATCCTTTTTTGGATACCGATGATTCATTATTTGACTGAAATCTGGAAATAGAATCGATTATAACAAAGGCTATAGATGTTAATACCGAATAGCAACTAAACGCAAAAGAAAACAAGCTAGAGGTTACCACATTAAATGATACCGCTGATAATAATAGTAAACTCAAAATATTTCCGATAATGCTTAAAGCACTGGAATGAACAAATACACAAATCGCACTCAGCAAACACAAAACGGCACTCCAAATCCATTTATTATAGGATAGTAATTTCTTATTCTTAACTACTAAGATGATAAGTAAGACAATGTTGAATAACAGAAAATTAATTCCTGCATTTTGCTGGTAAAATAAAAAGCTATAAGCTCCTGTGGCTGCTAGCAATAAATAATCGTTTGTTTTCATGGTTGTTGTTTTTAAGATTTAACCGCAAAGACGCGGAGTTTTTTCGCAGAGTTTAGTTTATATTTTATGTTTTTTTTAGATTAAATACTCTCATTATTCGTCATCGCGAGTGCCTCTTTTACGAAGCGATCTCATGTCTTATTTGAGATTGCTTCACTCCGTTCGCAATGACGAGAACACTAATTGAACTAACCAAATAAAGATGCCTTTATATGCGATACATCATCATACAATAATGCTTTGTAATTTAATTTGGTGATATCCTTACATTTTTTCCCTCTTTCGTAAGCCGCTTTCAGATATTTCCATTGTGTGGGTAATAATAACCAAGCGCCAATTCGGGTGCTAAAAGAAGCAAATGATTTTTTTCCATTACCATGTAAAAAAAACTGAAGTGCGACTTCGTCTTTAAAACTGATGGAGTATCCTAATAACACATGTTGTATGTCATGATACTCAGCTCCCTTTAATATGTCAACATCATGTTCTTGCAAAAAATCTCCCAATGCTTTTCCTAAAGTACCTTTAGGATATTCCAATAATTGCCTGGTACTTAAATCCCAGTTCTTATCGTTTGTACCATAATTAAATACCATTGGACCTATCATTCCTGCTACCCAGGAAGATGTTTTGACATGTAACCACATCACATAATCAATCATGGTTTTTGGTTGTTTATTGATTGTTTTCATAACTATTGGTTTTTAGTGAATACTCTGTTTTTTAATATTTGTAAATCTTCATTTAACAAGGCTTTAAAATTCCACTCACGAATAGACGTGGATTGTTTTCCTTTTTGGTAGGCTGCTTTAAACTCCTGAAAACGATTGGGAAATAATATCGTGGTGATGATGCAAGTACCAACTGTAAAAAAAGATGGCTTACCATTGCCCCACAAAAAGAACTGCATGGCAGCTTCATCTATCACGTTGGTGGAATAACCAAATAATACATGAAATACATCATGTCGCTCGGCTTTTGGAATAGGCTCAAAGTGTTGCGATTTATAAAACTGACCCAATGCATTTCCTAAACTTCCTGCATTAAACTTTAAGAAATCATCTGAACTTAAATTCCATGCTACGCGATGTGCATTTAACTTGGCATGAATAGGAACACCTTTCTCTAACAACCATAACACCGCTTTACCTCTGTAGGAGTTTTCGGATTGATAATTGATTTCTATGTTTTTCATTTTAATTTATTTTAAAAGTACTTTGAATTACAAAGTTTAAATTCAAAAAAAAAGGGGTTAACGTCCTTTCAATAATTTTTCAAGTGCATCCAAGTGATCGTTAAAAGCTTTCATTCCTAATTTAGTAACCGAATAAGTCGTTAATGGTTTCTTACCTACAAATTCTTTTTTCACATGTATGTAGCCTTCTTTTTCTAAAGCCGTAATGTGACTGGCTAAATTTCCATCCGTTAATTCAAGAGTTTCTTTCATAGTACTAAAATCCACACTATCGTTCACCATCAACACACTCATAATCCCTAAGCGGATACGATTTTCAAATGCTTTATTTAAATTATGTATATAACTCTTCAATTTCTGTTTTATTCTTTACTTGTGTTGATTACGAATTTTGTTACGAATTTACGAATCTGTGTTTGCTAGATTCAGCGGTTCGATTCGTATATTCGTACTGAATTCGTAATCATTTCTTTCTTTCGTACTTATACCACATGGTTGCTCCATAAACTATATGTAACACTCCAAAACCAAATGCCCAATATAATAAACCGTTTCCTAAATTAAAGGCATTGATTAACCCTAACACTATTTCGCAAATACCAAAATAACGAATATCATCGTAAGTATATTTACTGGCATTAATTAAAGCTAAACCATAAAACAATAACATAGCAGGTGCAATATATACAATAGCGCCATGATACAATAAAGCCATGCAAAATACACCACCGGCTACTAAAGGAATAGCTAAATTAATTAATACGCGAATGGCAGTATGATCAAATAAAGTTTGACCATTTTGTTTGGCTTTGCGGTTAGAGAAAAAATATGCCGTTGAAATAGACAAAGCCAAAACAACCGCTGCAATTAAAATAAAGTTTAAGTAAATTTCATTTCTATTTAAGACTTCTACTTCTCCCCTCTTCCAACTATGATAAATAGCATTTAAATACAGATAAGCTACTACTGCTCCTGTCAAGGCATATATTCCTGCAAACACTCCCGATAAACCACTGAGTGATAAAAAACGGGTTGACTTCTTCATCATTTGACGAATATCCTGTATCGCCTCTAGGTGTTCTGCGTTTTCTTTTGTCATATTAAAAGCACTTTGAGATACAAAGTTATAAGTAATTTTTATATCTGCAATTTATTTTAACAATTATTTTGGAAATTGTAAGACTTTGGAATATATGCTTTTCAGAGATTTGAGATAAACACAAAAACTATTGATTAAATCTGAAGTTTTTAACAATAGTCTATAAAGTTCAAACATAAGTTTGAACTTTATAGAAACAACTGTACATTTATAGAACGGAAACCGCAAGTTCTTAGAAAACTTGAGGTACCGAAGTAGTAACTGAGCGTTGTGAGTCACGTAGAGATATGACGAAACATTCTCACTCTCGTATCCTTTTGGTGTCGAGACCTCTCAATTACCACTATATTCAAATATTAGAGCCAGCCTAGTGTCGCACGAAGCGATTTCCGGGGTGGCTCTACTCAAACATAAATGTACAATTCATATTTATGGATTTCGGAATAACATACAAACATTTTTTCAACATAGCCAGTTTGCAAAACGTTATACTTAGGCAAGTAGTAAAACGTTAGTTAATGAAACGAAGCAGATATTGAAGAAAATAGAAACAATGTATGTTGTTTTTGAAAAGAAAACATATTACAGACGTGTAAAATATTATCTAAATAAAATCAATAGCTTTACCTCACGGCAAAATTAGCAATAGCCTAAAAATAAAAACTATGCTGTAGGTTAATGTAAAATGGGGTATTTGTTTTCACATACGATTGGTTAAGTATGCTTCTGCTAACCGAAATATCTAAACGGGTATTCGATAAAAAAATAAATTGGATAGCAGGTCGTATTTCTAAATAGTTTCCTTTAGCTAAGCTCGGTACATTACGCGTAGATACTTTTTCGCCTTTATAATACACTTGAGCGGCTTCATAGCTTTTTCCCATAAACTCCACATACACATTAACGTTAGTTTGCTTGTAGCTTTTATATGTAAAAGGCAATACCAAATAACCAAGTGATAAACTGTAATTAATGGCATTGCCATATTTCATTACAATCTTTGGTCGTGTTTGGCTATAACGGTAGGGTGCAATGGCGCCAATAGTAATAGAAGCCGCAAATTTGTTTTTTAAATAGGTGCCAATAAATCCTAAGGCTGCCCCTGAATTATCTCCCATCAAAGATGGTTCTGCTTCATCATGTGCTTCGTTACCTCCTGCTAAATCAAGGTACGCAGCAAAACGTAAATGTTCGTGTGGTTTATCGTTAGTATAAAAACGGTATTTAAAATTAAGGTCAAAATTTTCAAATTGATACGGATAATAGTTTCCTAACTGTCGCCCTTCGGTATAATAAGCGGTACTATCGGCATTTGCTTTTATGAAGTCGGCGGGTAACTTATAACCATGATGATTTGAAAAATTAAAGGTTTGTGAAATGGTCAATTTTTCGTTTATGCCAAACATAAACCTATAACCTTGCCACAAACGTGTTTGATTTACTTCCTGATGTATTTGGTTAGCCAGTCGAAAAGCTAATACACCTTTTGGTAAATTACTGGCAGGTTCAGTATTTGGATATAACTCTTGTGCATCAGTTATCGCCGATAAAAACAGGAGAGATATGCAAACTGCTATTTTCAAAGAGTAACAAAATAAGTTTTAGACGTTTGATGACACAAAGGAGTAGCGTCAATTTTTGATTTCCAAAGTTTATACTCGCGTTTGGTCATGTATTTTTTGGCAATCAATTTTAGCTTCACTTCTCCATTAAGCAGTTGCGTTTCTTTGACTTCAAAAAAATTATAAAAATCGTTGGCATACTCAAAACAAAAATGGGGAGTAACACTCACTTGATTAAAATAAAAAAAAGCTTCCAAGCTTCGCACTGAAAAACCTGCATCGTAAACCTTTTTTGAAACGTCGTCTAAATTAACTTTAATGGTTTTACTAAAATATACAGTAGCAATATTATTTACTAAATCCATATCCACACTATCCACAAAATTTAACTGGCGAATACTTTTTTCGGTAGCAAAGGAACAAGCTGAGCAAGTGAGCCCATTAATACCTACAACAGCCTTAGTAATTTGAGCCTGTAAGTTATTTATTGAAATAATAAAAAGCAGCGCCATCGTTTTTAGTGCCGTACCTTTATATTGCTTTTTATGTATATCAATCATCATTAAAACAAATGTAAAAAAATATCCATAGTTAAAGTTTGAGAATTGTCATGCTACTTTATTACCTATCTGAAATAATGATTTTCATTCAACCCATAAAATCCCTACCTTTAACCCATGGCAAGAATCATGGCAATAGATTATGGGAGTAAACGCGTCGGCATCGCCGTTACCGATCCTTTACAAATTATTGCTTCTGGTTTAACAACCGTGCATAGCAAAGATTTAATTAGTTACTTAGAAACGTACTTGAAAAAAGAGCAAGTAGAGTGCATTGTGGTTGGTGAGCCAAAAACCTTACAAAACGAAGCGTCTGATAGTGCCCGTTATATTGACCCTTTTGTAACTCACTTAACTCGTAAGTTTCCTCACATTAAAATTGCACGTTATGATGAGCGTTTTACTTCTGTCTTAGCCCACCAAACTATGCTCATGGGTGGCTTAAAAAAGAAAGACCGTGCTAATAAAGATACGGTTGATATGGTAAGTGCTACTATAATTTTACAGGATTATTTGAGTTTTATGGGGAAGTAACCGTCATTGCGAGGAGGTACGACGAAGCAATCTCATACTTAGCAGTTAATTTGCTGTATTTGATTTATTTCAAAAAAATTATATTTTTATTTTATGATAAGAGGTGGCGCTGTCTATATTCTAACTAATAAAGGTCATACCACATTATATACTGGTGTTACTTCTAACATAGTTAGGCGATTATACGAACACCGACATGGCACCTATATGAAAAGCTTTACCAGCAAATATGCATTAAATAAACTAGTCTACTACGAAGTATTTTCAAGAATTGAAGATGCAATTGATAGAGAAAAACAAATTAAAGGTGGGAGCCGTCTTAAAAAAGAAAACCTAATAATTTCGATCAATCCCAACTGGAATGATTTATCAAAAGAAGTGGGTGTTGAATAATAATGTAATAATATTACTTTGTTTGAGATTGCGTCGTCGTACCTCCTCGCAATGACGGAACGTAAAAACCAGTCACATGATTACTAATAAATGAAAGATGTGCAAGCTAATAGTACGGCTGGCTTTGGTAATTCGGTGCGAACCGCCATTCTGTGGAGATACTGCGGGGCAAATGGAGGTTGGCGAATTGCCTTGATTTTTTTGTTACTTTTTTCATCAAGGAAAAAAGTAAAAGAGTATAAAAAGAATTAATAAATAAACGCTTCTCGACTACTCTCGAAGTGACATACTCAAAATAACAAACGAAGTGACAAGAAATACTAAACTTCCTTCTCAGTAAAAATAATATTCAAACTCTCCAATTCAGTTAGCATAGGTTCATAAATTTCTTTTACGGTAGGAATTTGAACCCCGTATAATTTAAACTTTCCTGTTAGGAAATTTTTAATGGTAATAGCTAACGGTAAACCTACCGTTTTTGCCATAGCTGTGTGCACCTCATCATCACCAATCACTACTAACGATGAATTTAATTTTTTGGTTGCTCCATTCAATGTGTATTCAAATTGATGTTGCATCACAATCATATCTTTATCACCTGCTTTTAGCAACCATTTTTCTTCTAATAGGTTTTGTAATAGCTCCGCAGGCGAACCTTCTTTCATGGTAATCTTTCTATTCGAAAACAATTCCAAGTACTCTAATTTAGCAATCACCTCAGCATCTATATCAGCGCCCATAAAAGCCACCAATTTATCTTTTACCGATGCTGTGCCTTTTGGCAAAAACGATTCTAATAAATCAGTATACGTTAAGGTATTACTATTTTTAATTTTATACGAATCGTCGGTTAATCCCAATTTCACAAACACATTCCATGCTTTGCAATAACCCGGCATACGTAAAGTACCACGTAACATGGTACTAGCATCATTTAATCCATAGGGGTCTTTGTATCCAATACTATCGCGGTTAGCGTATGCATCAAATTTACCATAACCATCTACTTCAATCGTTTCTATTTGAGTATAAATACGGTTGTATGGAATGAATTTTAATTTACCACCTTCAATAAATTGAGCCGTGCCCTGCCCTGCTAAAATCACATTACGCGGATTCCAACTAAATTTATAACCCCACGGGTTATCATTACTCTCAGGAGCAACCAAGCCACCACAAAATGATTTAAAGCTGGTAATTTTTCCGCCTTTATCCTGTATTTCGTGAATCACTTTCATGGCTGATGCATGATCAATGCCTGGATCTAAACCACATTCATTTAATAATAACAAGTTTTTTTGTTTGGCTTCCGCATCTAAGTCTTTCATATCCTGACTTACATAACTGGCCGTTGCAATATGTTTTCCAAGTTTCACACAGTCTCTCGCTACATCACCATGCATAAATGCCGGTAACATGGAGATAACAAAATCAGCTTGTTTAATTAAATCTTCTCTTAATGATACATTATGTACATCAAATTCTACTGCGGTAGCAATATCTTTGTATTTACTAATTTTTGATTCTACTGCTGCTTTATTTGCATCAGCAATCGTAATATGCCATTCATACGTTTTGGCATTCGATAAAAAATAATCAATTAAACTGGATGAAGAGCGGCCTGCTCCTATTATTAATATTTTGCTCATAAAATAAATTCTGCACAAAAATAACCTTAAATTTGTTATCAAAACAGATAATATGTTTCAAAAACTTAAAGTCCTATTCTATTTCATTTTTTATGGACTTTCCGTTCAGGCGCAAAATAATTCTCTGGTTATTTTCAGTGAGTCGGGACATCCGTTTTATTTATCTGTAAATCATGAACAAATTAATAAAACAGCTCAGTCTAACGTTAAAGTATTTGATCTAAATATAGGTTGGAATTTGGTAGATATTAAAATTCCGGGGATTGTTAAAGAATTGCAATTAAAAGATTCTATTTTACTGAGCAGTAAATCTAAATTTTTGAATAAAGAATTTACCTATGTATTAATTGAAAAGGATGAAAAATTAAGTTTGCAATTCAAATCTGTTTCCGAAAAATCCGGTCCCGAAACACCTCCTGTTCCTGAAGCACCAAAAGAAGTAATTCCTCTAGTGGATAATAGTGTTTACGGAAATTTATATCAGGCCGTTAATAACAAACCTGTGTTTTTTAATAATTACGATAAAGAAACAGCTTCCTGCAAAATTACCTTAACGGATAAGGATATTAAATATGCACTCAACCTCTTTAAAAAAGCCAATGATAATGAAACGGCTTACAGATACCTCAATCAAATTATAGATTTTAATTGTTATTCGGTAATGCAATTAAAAGAGTTGCTTGAAAATACGCCTATTGATATGGACAGATTAAATTCTGCCAAAAGAGCGTATACACATATTCATGATGTTCAAAATATTTCTGCTTTATATTCAATTTTCAGGTATCCTGTGATGAAAGAAACTTATGTTTCTTATGCTAAAGAGCAAGAAAATATCCTTAAACAAAAAAGTTTACAATGCAAAGAACCTGTTAACGAAGCAACCTTTACCAAACTTTTTAATTCTATAAAATCAACTGCATACGAAAACGAAAAATTAAAACTTTCCAAAAAATTATTGGTAGATGTGTGTTTGTCAAGTGCTCAAATTAAATCGTTAAGCGAGCTGATTGTACATGACAGAGAAAAAATGGATTTTATGAAATACGCCTGCAATGTATTAACCGATAAAGAAAATGTGTTATCATTAGCAGATGAATTTCAGTTTTCGAGTAGTAAAGAAGAGTTTATCAAATATATTTCTCAAACAAAATGAATACAAAAAAATTAACCATCATTGGTCTTCTGGGTGCCATAGCAGTTGCACTGGGTGCACTGGGCGCACATTTTTTAAAAAACAAATTGTCAACCGGCTTAATAACGCCTGATCAGTTAAATGGTTTTGACACCGCCGTAAAATATCAAATGTACCATACATTGGCAATGCTTGGTTTATTTATAGTTTCAAAATACCATACACATACCTATATTAAGTGGGCCTACAATTGTTTTATGATTGGTATTGTTATGTTTTCAGGTTCTTTGTATTTTTTATGTACCCGAAATTTATTTGGAGCCGAATGGCTTAAAGTACTGGGACCAATAACACCGATAGGCGGTTTATTTTTTGTTGCCGGTTGGATTTTCATCGCTTTAGTCGGCTTAAAGAAAGAAAATAATCAGTGAATTTAAGTGGCGAACTCATTGCCTTACTTACAACCTTGTGTTGGAGTTTAGGCATCTTTCCTTTTACAGAAGCAGCAAAACGAATTGGATCGGCACCTTTAAACCAGTACAGATTATTGCTGGCATGGCTGATTATTTCGGTGATTTTATTTTTTTGGAATGATTTAAATCCTTTTGAATTATTTACCACACCTCAACCTTACCATTTCATATTTTTAGGATTGTCGGGCATTATTGGTTTTAGCATTGGTGATTATTGCAGCTTTACGTCCTTTAAATTATTGGGACCAAAATTAGGAAGTTTGTATACGACATTTGCTCCGGGTGCCGCTTTATTAATAGGCTACATTGCTCTAAACGAAAGCATTAATTTGATTGGAATATGTGGTATTTTAATTACCATATCCGGTGTTATATGGTTAACCCTGTCAAAAAAAGATTCTAATGCTGCATCTATCGTAGGTTACAGTAGAGATAAAAAGGGAATTGCATATGGTATTGTTGGCGCACTATGCCAGGGAACAGGCTTAGTCCTTTCTAAATATGGTATGGATTACTACGCTATTAAATTACCAACCATGCATGCTGTTTGGATACGTTTGTTATTTGCATTTTCGGCTGCTTTTATTGTATCCTTTTTGGTTGGTAAATTAAAATCCAACAGCAAACCAATTTTTACTAATGAGAAAAATAATTTACCGTTTATGCTTTTAGGAACACTACTTGGTCCGGTAATGGGAGTTACATTATCTTTATTTGCAATTCAAAAACTGGAAGTAGCTGTAGCGCAGACGATTTTTGCTTTATTACCACTATTTGTATTACCAATAAGCTTTATCGTTTATAAAGAAAAAATTACACCGCAATCTATCTTTGCCTGTATAGTGGCATTAGGCGGAGTATTATTATTGATTTGGAGAAATAAATTTTAAAATATTCTCCTATCTTTAAACCAATGTTAAAACCTAAACAAAAAATAATTTTTGCCTTTTTATTAGTTTACGCCTTGTTTGGTTTTATATCCTTAAACAGGCATTCTCAGGCAAAAAACTTCAGTTATCATACTGAGTTGTGGGCTGATAAAGCAGGTTATAATGTATATCTTCCTTCGCTTTTTATTTATGACTTTAATGCAAATGCTTTTCCGGATAGTACTGATTTTAAAACAGGCCATGGATTTATTTTAAATTCGGAAACGGGAAAAATTGTAACAAAATACCCTTACGGAGTAGCATTGTTACAAAGTCCGTTTTGGTTAATTGCCCATTTCATTTCCAACGAAAAAGATGGTTACTCTCTTTTATATCAGAAATCGATTGACTTAGCAGGAAGTTTTTATTTAACACTTGGTTTATTTTTTCTGTTTTTCATTTTTAATAAACTCTATGCAGCAAAACAATCTGTTTTACTGTCTCTCTCTGTCATTTTAAGTTCAGGTATTTTTTATTATGGCATTTTTGAAACAGGCATGTCTCATATTTATTCGTTTTGTTGTTTGTCCATTTTAATGTATTTACTCCTAAATAAAAATGATTTCAAACCTTCCTATTATCTCTTATTTATTTCTCTTATCACCATGATATACGTGATAGTAAGACCAATTAATGCATTGTTTTTATTGTCTCTGCTGATGTATTTTCTGTATATAAATCATCCTGATTATTTTAATAGAAACAATTTGTTAAATATGAGTAAAGCTCAATTTTTAACTATACTGATGGTTATATTTTTATTTGCTTTACCTCAGGTTTTGTATTACAAATATGCCTTCGGCAGTTTTATAGCAAAATCTTATCAAGATGAATCTTTTCAAATACCAACACCAGACCGAATCATTAAACTATTATTTTCTCCCGATAATGGTTTATTAATTTATTATCCCATTTGTGTACTGATGGTGATTTATAGTTTTTGCATAAAGCATTCATATAAATTATTAATACTTCTGCTTTTTATTTCCTACATTTTAATTTATGCTTCTTGGTGGAGTTTATCATTAGGTTGTGGATTTGGGCACAGAGCTATTAATGATATTATATTGCTATTTTTTATTCCGCTTTTTATAACTCCTGTAAAAATCAAAAAATGGCTTATTATCTTCTTAATATGTTTCTCAATTGTTAATATAAAGTTCATTTTCAGTTACGATTCCTGCCTGTTTACCTCATATGATTGGGACTTTACCGAATACCGGTCTATACTTTTTGGAGATTTTAAGTAATTTTCAAAAAAAGCCCCCGTTTTTGTATATTTAAGCGTTAAAATTAAAATTGCTCCCATGTCAAAAAATAAATATATCCTTACTATTCTGTGCATCTGTTTTTTTTCTCATATGTTTTCTCAAAAAGGAAAAAATTCAGTAAGAACTGTTTCTACTACTGTAAGAGTAAATGAATTTACAGCACTTACAGCAGATGCTAATAAAGGAAGTACCATACTTAATGTAACGGCTAATACGTTAAATGCAAACTCTCGTTTTGGTTCGGTTTTGGCAGCTGGCGATTTAGTGATGGTCATTCAGATGCAGGGAGCCATGATGAATTTAGGAACATATCCTGTTTCTTGGCAACCGGACAGCACTTATGGTTATATATGGAATTATGCCAATTGTGGTAACTATGAATTTGCACAAGTAAAATCTGTGATTTCGGGAACACAAATTGAATTAGATTGTGAATTAACCTACAGCTATTC
>JAEUTR010000089.1 GCA_016787365.1 Bacteroidia bacterium | reverse complement strand
GACGTAAAAGAATTATTAGCTTTTTTTTATTAATTGCTTTTATTTCTGAAATTGTAACACCTACAGCTTCTCTTGCTTTAACTGGAGGACCTTCTCAACCCGAGGTACAAGCCTTTACACCGGTAAACACTTCAGAAATGGTTGATTTAACATCAGGTGATTTTAAATATAATATCCCTTTAATGGATGTTGGTGGATATCCATTAAACATAGCCTATAACTCAGGCATTAGCATGGATCAGGAAGCAAGTTGGGTAGGTTTGGGATGGAACTTAAACGTTGGTGCCATAAATCGTAATATGCGTGGATTACCGGATGATTTTAATGGAGAAGCTATAGAAAAAGAATTTAACATGAAAGATAATAACACATTTGGAGCTAATGTGGGAGTTGGTGTTGAGTTATTTGGGTATAAAAAAGCTGCTAAAACAAGTAGTTCACAAAACAGTGGCGTTAAATTAAATGTTGGATTAGGCTTAACCTATAATAATTATACTGGTATTGGAATGGAATATTCAGCAAACATAGGTATATCTTCAGGTGAAAGCGGTAAAGGGCGTATGAATGCCAGTTTAGGTATTAAAGCAAGTAATAGCGGTGGTTTAACAGTAAGTCCAAATGTGAGTTTTTCAGCTAAAACAGATTCTCATCAAAAAGGAGATGAAACAACAACAGGCTCTGCTGGTATAGGAATTGGAATGAGCATGAATTCACGTTCAGGATTAAAAGATTTAAGCATCAGCGCGAGTTATAATAGAACTACTGAAAAGAATACACAACGGAATTTTGATGGTACTTTTGAGAAAGATTGGGGAGGTGGAGATGCAGGAATGTCTTCAAGCCAAAGCGGAGGGGTAAGTTCA
The DNA here is from genome assembly GCA_016787365.1 of Bacteroidia bacterium. Taxonomy (GTDB): domain Bacteria; phylum Bacteroidota; class Bacteroidia; order B-17B0; family Aurantibacillaceae; genus UBA4416. The sequence continues at coordinate 1,621 of JAEUTR010000089.1, read as the reverse complement.
GCAGGTGTTATCAATTTTGGTGCATCTACGTTTGTACCTCGCATACAAAACAATATGGTAAATAATTCGGTGGCTTTAAGTTTTAAATTTGGTACTACTGTTTTTGGTTATGATGGAGATATTACTTTGGGTGGATATTTTTCAAATCAATCATTAATGAGTAAAAGCTCTTCGGTTCCTGCTTATGGTTATATGTTTAGTCATAATGGACAACAATCCGATGATGTATTGATGGATTTTAACCGTGAGAAAGATCAGGCCTTTAGCCGTTATACCAAAAATTTACCTATTACAAATCAAACATACGATGTGTTTTCAGTAACTGGTCAGGGTATGGGAGGAGCCTTTAGGCCTTTTAGAAGTGATGTGGGATACATGTTTGATAATTCAGCTACAACAACCAGTGATAGTTATTCGGGTGGAGTGGAGTTTGCAGCAGCACAAACAGCGCATTTGGGGGTTAATATTTCAGTGGTTGATGTTCACACAACTACAGGAAAATGGAATGATGATAATGAAGCAAAAGATCGTTTAAGTTTTAAGGGAAGTGTACCAAATAGACCTGATTATGAGCCTTTTTATTTTAAAGAAGTAGGTGAAAAATCAACGGATGATGTTCAGTCCGCTTTATATGATTACATGGGTAAAGATGAGGCAAAACGAATAAAAATTGTTGGTTTAATCAATCATAAAGCAGATGATGTTTTAGAAACTACCGGAGCTGGTAATTCATCAGAAACTTCTTTAACGTCAGGGGGCAATCTTATAAGTGAACGTCAAAAAAGAAACCAGGTTTTATCAACCTTGAGTTTTGATGAAGCCAAATTATATGGTTTAGATAAAAAAATATATAATAGAAGTTATAATACTTTAGGAATGAATATAAGTTCCTCTGCTAAAGGACATCATATAGCCGAAGTTACGGCATTAAGAACAGATGGTACACGTTATATTTATGGGCTTCCGGCATATAATACAAAACAAGAAGAGGTGACCTTTAATGCAAGTTCTAAAACAACATCAAGCAACAACCCGTCTCAAAATGGATTTTACGATGTAAATACCGGTTATGTTACTTATAATACAGGAGATAGATCTACATCCAACGGAAAAGGAATTGACCGTTATTATAATAATGTAAAAACTCCGGCTTATGCTCATTCGTATTTATTAACAGCAGTTGTTTCTCCTGATTATGTTGATTTAGGAAATGATGGACCAACAGATGATGATTTTGGGAATTACACAAAATTTAAATATGTTAAACAAGCAACAACGGATTATAAATGGAGAATGCCTTTTGATGATTTAAAAGCAAATTTTAACGAAGTTGGAAAATCTATTGAAAATGATGATCAGGGGAATTTTGTTTATGGAGAAAAGGAATTATGGTTTACAAAAGAAATTGAAACTAAGAATTATATCGCTATTTTTGAGTTGGCAGACAGAGATGATGCGTTGGGAGTTGCAAGTATAGATGGAGATCAGGGATCTGGTAAAACCATGTATATTAAATCAATTTCGTTGTATTCTAAACCTGAGTATAATGCTGATTTATCGGTAAACAAAGTTAATGCTGTTCCAATAAAAGTAGTACATTTTGAATATGATTACTCATTGT
>JAEUTR010000005.1 GCA_016787365.1 Bacteroidia bacterium | reverse complement strand
CTTACAACCTGAAATGGTGTCTCGTACTACTAAAGTATGAAATCCTATTAATTTTGTATATATAGGATCTGCTAAAGAGTCGTTACTTGAGAAACCCGGGCGGCGCCAAAATAAAATATTGCCAACAGAAGATGACCCGTTTAATAAAACACTATCTCTTGTACAGGTTATACTGTCTTTAGCAACATTATTGAAAATAGGAGGCAAAGCAACATTTTGAAAAATAGTTACTGAATCAATCCGTTTACAACCATTAGAAGAACCAATACAATTAACATAAAATTTTCCGGGTACAGTTGTTGTAATTGAACCGCTTGATGCAAATTTTGGTTGCCCGTTCCAATATATTGTATCTAAAACATTAACTGAATTGGCTGTGATAAGTTGTGTGTTATTTTTACATGTAAGAGTATAGTTATTAGTTGAAGCAAAATAAATAGTTGGTTTAATGGTATCTATATTTACCAAAACTGTATCATAGCCAAAACAACCTGTTATATTATCTTTGATGCGAGAATAATAAGTTCCAGTGATTGATACAGAAGTTAAACTATCTAAAGTTGTAAATCCTGATGGAGTAATCCAATCAATACTATAGTTAGTTAATGAGGTAGTACCAGTTAATTTCACAGAGGTATTTTTACAGGTAATTAATTTATTTGCTCCGGCATTGATATTTGGAACAGGTTTAAATGTAACAGGGTAATAAAATGTATCAGTTGGTAAATTAAAATTATCTAGTGCTACAATTTTAATATTCCCCCCAGAAGCCGAGTAATTAAAAACAATTTTTGCTGAATCAGAATTAGAGCTTAATATATTCATTCCGGTGCCAGAATAAGACCAATGATGTCCATTTAAATTTCCCTGTTTTTTTAATTTGAGAGTTATAGTATCTCCTTTACAAAATGGACCATATGATTGGGAAAATCCATTTACATTGGCATTGCCAGTTCTTTGAACTAATAAAGAATCTTCAACTGTAGTCATGTGATAAAAAGAACCTGCATGATAGTCGATTTGACTAATCATGACTGTCATAATGTTTGAAAAATATTTTGCATTACATAAAGTAGTATAAGGTGTGTAAGCAACAGTTCCGCCAGGATCAGAGACGTTGGAGAAATATATATTACTAAAATTTGTAAATGAGCCATCCGTATTAACAATTGTGTTTCTTCCAGAAGTAGGTAAATCGGATCTGCTTAGAACTAAATTAAATTTGTTTTTTCTGTAGTTAAATCCTGTGCAACCAAATAAAATACCTTCATTTACATTACTCGAATATACATTGGGCGATGCTTGGAACAAATTGGAGACATTATCAAAACTAGGTAGAATAGAACCCGTGTAAAAATTGTATGCTGTTAATTTATCATATCCAAAATTGGGAGAAGTCATATTTGCAGGGCTATTAATTAGGTTAATTAAATTAGCATCCGTTGAATTAAGCAAAAAATTTCCGGCTACATACATATTTGAGCCTATTAATTGGTAATCAAAGAGTCGTTCTTCAGGACCTCCAAAAGATGGATCAGAATTAAAGTGATACAAAGGTGTAATAGGACCGGAAGGGTAGGGCATAAAGCTATATAGTATTCTATCGTCTATAATAAAGCAAAGCACGTCGCCATATGTTTTCATTTTAGAGATAACACAGGTGTTGGAATTTAAATAATTGATTAAATCGGTAGGATATGAAACAGATGAAATAGTTAATGGTAATGAACTAAAATCAATACTTACAATTTTTTTTCTTGCTATGGTTAAAACATTATTAAAGGCACCCGCTATAAATAATTTGTTTTTGTGAACGCTAATTTCTGAAACAGCGCCATCTAATTGAGGATTCATTCCTGGTAATAATGCATTTGTTTTTAAATTATAAGTTGCAAAATATTTATAGGCTGTATTATTACCATTTACTATAGTAAACACGCCTCCCATAAACAATGAATCGTTAT
>JAEUTR010000662.1 GCA_016787365.1 Bacteroidia bacterium | reverse complement strand
ATCCGTATATTTTATACAAGGTTTCCTTCGCTGCCCAATAAATCAATAGTTTTTCAACATCATCAGCTGCATCCTTTAATTCTAAAGCTGTTAAAAATTTATGTTTTATCCTTAGTACTTTATCTCTGATAAGTTCAATATCAATGCCTGTTGGTTCATATTCATTAACAATAATAGCTAACTTATCGTGTGAATGAGACACTGAAATATGCCTTGTATCATTTACTAAATAAGGCTTCCCTTTGTCATCGTAGACAATCGAACAACTATCATTAATTAATTGTTTTAAAAGATGCTCTTTACCTTTTAACTCAATTTCTCTTTTGGAGACTAGGTTTTTCTGTCCGGCAAAGGCTTTCAGATCTAATAATCCAAAAAAAAGACCTTCATTTATGTTAAAAACCTGAATCAAATCTTTACGAATAAACCTTTTAATAGTTTGAGTGTTACAAACTTATATCTTATCTTTGCATAATTACGAAAAATTAAACAAATAAAATAACAAATAAACATGTCAGCAGTAGCAACAGGAAAGTACTTAGCGTACAAAGTAAAAGACATCTCATTAGCAGAATGGGGTCGTAAAGAAATTAAATTAGCAGAAGAAGAAATGCCAGGATTAATGGCGCTTCGTGCTGAATACGGTGCTTCTAAGCCATTAGCAGGTGCTCGTATAGCAGGTTGTTTACATATGACTATTCAAACGGCTGTATTAATTGAAACATTAACGGCTTTAGGTGCAGAGGTTACTTGGAGTTCTTGTAATATATTTTCAACTCAGGATCATGCAGCAGCAGCTATTGCAGCAGCTGGTATTCAAGTTTATGCTTGGAAAGGTATGACAGCTGAAGAATTTGACTGGTGTATTGAACAAACTTTATGGTTTGGCGAAGATCGTAAGCCATTAAATATGATTTTAGATGACGGTGGTGATTTAACAAACTTGGTATTTGATCAATACCCTGAATTAGCTGCTGGAATTAAAGGTTTATCTGAAGAAACAACAACAGGTGTACACCGTTTATATGAGCGTATGAAAAATGGTACTTTATTGTTACCAGCTATTAACGTTAACGATTCAGTTACTAAATCTAAATTTGATAACAAATATGGTTGCCGTGAATCATTAGTGGATGCGATTCGTCGTGCAACTGATGTGATGATGGCAGGTAAAATTGCTGTTGTTGCTGGTTACGGTGATGTAGGTAAAGGTTCTGCACAATCATTATCATCTCAAGGTGTTCGTGTAATTGTTACTGAAATTGACCCTATTTGTGCTTTACAAGCTGCAATGGATGGTTACCAAGTAATGAAAATGGATAATGCTGCTAAAATTGCAGATATCTTAGTAACTACTACTGGTAATAAAGATATTATTGTAGGTCGTCATTTCGAATCAATGAAACATGGTGCTATTGTTTGTAACATTGGTCACTTTGATACTGAAATTGACATGGCTTGGTTAAACAAAACTTACGGTTCAACTAAAGATACCATCAAACCACAAGTTGATCAATATACTATCAACGGTAAAAACATTATTGTTTTAGCTGAAGGTCGTTTGGTAAACTTAGGTTGCGCTACAGGTCATCCAAGTTTTGTAATGAGTAACTCATTTACAAACCAAACTTTAGCTCAATTAGAATTATGGACAAACACTGCTGCTTATGAGAAAAAAGTATATGTGTTACCAAAAATTTTAGATGAGAAAGTAGCTCGTTTACACTTAGCGAAAATTGGTGTTGAATTAGATACTTTAAATCAAGATCAAGCAGATTATATTGGTGTGAAAGTAGAAGGTCCTTTTAAAGGAGACGCATACAGATACTAGTACAATATATACAAATGTAAAAAAGTCCCATCTGCTAGCAGATGGGACTTTTTTTTATGATATTTTTTTTACAACCCAACTCTTCTTTTTAAGACAATAACATCAAATTTTAATCATAAAAAAATATTCGTATTTTTATTTATCAATAAAGTAAATCATTATTAGTTTATCGGTATGAATATTGAAAAACTGAAATTATTAGTCAATACGGTACAAAAGTTATCGCTGGCAAGAGATATTGAAACTATAACAGACATTGTAAGAAAATCTGCCCGTAATTTAACAGGGGCAGATGGCGCCACATTTGTTCTTAAAGACAACAATATGTGT
>JAEUTR010000562.1 GCA_016787365.1 Bacteroidia bacterium | reverse complement strand
TATAAAAATATAGTAAAGGAAATTCAAATTTTTTGTAAATTGATTTATTGTTTATGAAGAACTCAATCTTTTTTGTTATCAGTCAATGTTTAATTATTCAAAGTTTTTATCAAACAATCAATTAAAATATGAAAAATAAATAAATACAATTTTAATTAATAATTAGTTTTAAGCCAGATAAAAATGTTCCAAAAACAAATCGTTATTGACGCTAAAGGACATCTTTTGGGAAGACTCGCTTCATATGTTGCTAAACAACTCCTTTCAGGTATTCAATAATTAATGCAGGACAAAGAATTGTTGTTGTTAGATCTGAAGGTATCAACATTACTGGATCATTGTTCAGAAATAAAGTTAGATTCGCTGAATTCTTAAGAAAAAGATTATTAACCAACCCAACCAGAGGTCACGTACATTACAGAGCTCCATCAAGAATGTTCTGGAGAACTGTCAGAGGTATGCTTCCACACAAGCAAGCTATTGGAGCCGCAGCCCTTGGCAGACTTAAAGTATTCGAAGGAGTTCCAGCTCCATACGACACCAAAAAGAGACAAGTTGTTCCTGATGCTTTGAGAGCTGTCAAATTGAGCAGCTTCAGAAAGTTCTGTAAATTAGGTGATCTTTCAAGCCAAGTCGGATGGGGTAAACAAAACCTTATCGAACAACTCGAATCAAAAAGAAGAGAAAGAGCTGAAAAATGGCACAAACAAAGAGTCCAATCAGCCAACACCGTTAGAAAAGCCCTCAACCAAAAATAAATTACCGAAGTCAGAAACCAATTGGCTCAATACGGATATTGATTTGTACACTTATTTAAACGAGCTTATCAAATATCTTTTTACTTTTTTATTTATTTACATTGAAATGAGAAATTTTAATTTATGAACTGAGGTTTTTATAATTTTGATTGATAAAGTTATTAATCTCTTTATTTTTACATTGTTTATGGAATTCATTGAAATGATTTGAGATGATTGAGTTAATTAATGCTAAAATTTTAAGGAAAAAATGTTTTAAAAATAAGATGATAAAAAATCAGTGCTCTCCTTCTTTTTGAAACAAACACCAATTTCTTTCAGCTTTAATCTTCTAGAAGTTAAGGTTGTATTTCTGACAGCATTACGAATAGTTTATTTTCTTTGAGCTTTTTATTCGGGGCTCTACATGTGACGAATGTGTCGTTGGTATAATTGATTGATTTCAAGTCTCAACTTCTTTTGTTACTCATTCTATTGAGCTCTTGTACTTTTATAATTAATGTTAAAGCTATCTTATTCTGTTGTTCAAGAACTCCCCTTATATTTTGAGCTTAATCTAATCGTTTACCTATCAAGATAAATGTAAATATTACTTGTAATGTGTTGTTGTTGAGATTCTGTATCATTATATTGTTGAGATGTTTCAATTAGTTCTATCTCTACTTCAGTTACCCAATCTATGATAATAGATTCTGGTTCGAAGGCTTCGGTTTTCCCTATGTTTTTGCCCCATGTTGTAGCTCTCATCATAAGATGAGAGAAGAGGGGACCGGGGCCCGGGGTCGGTTGATCTTATGATATTATAACTTACCGT
>JAEUTR010000533.1 GCA_016787365.1 Bacteroidia bacterium | reverse complement strand
AGGTAATTTTACAGTTCAAAATGCTGATGTATTAATCACTATTGGAACAAGGAATAATATTCGTCAGGTAAGCTATAATTGGGAATTTTTTGCCAGAGAAGCTTACAAAATTATTGTTGATATTGATGAAGCAGAATTATTAAAACCAACTGTTAAACCAGATTTACCAATATGTTCAGATGCTAAGGCATTTATTGTTGAATTAACGAATGTATTAAAAAGTTCAATTTCAGCTCAACACCAAGATTGGTTAAAATGGGCTAAAGAACGTAAAGCAAAGTATTCAAGTGTATTGCCTGAATATCATCAAGTTAAAGATGGGGTTCATCCGTACGTTTTTATGGAATTATTAGGTAAACATCTTCCCGAAAATTCTATTTGTGTTACAGGAGATGGGACAGCTTGTGTAGCACCGTTTCAGGCTATGCCTATCAAAAATAAAGCACGTATTTTTTGGAATAGCGGATGCGCTTCCATGGGTTTTGATTTACCAGCTTCCATTGGTGCTTGTGTAGCAAATAATTTTAAGGATGTGATTTGTTTAGCAGGAGATGGAAGCTTACAAATGAATATTCAGGAATTACAAACGGTTATCCATCATCAAATGCCAATTAAAATTATTTATTTAAACAATGATGGATACGTATCTATTAAACAAACTCAAGATGGTTTTTTTGGTGGACATAGAGTAGGTAGTGATCCAAAATCAGGAGTTAGTTTTCCTAATATTTTAAAATTAGGGGAAGCATATGGTTTTAAAACTTGTCAAATTACTTCTCATCAAAATTTAGGTAAAGAAATAGATGATGTTTTATCATATCATGGCCCTATAATTTGTGAAGTTATTTTAACAAATGACTATAAGTTTTTCCCTAAAGTATCCTCTAAAAAATTAGACGATGGACGAATGATTTCCGCACCTTTAGAGGATTTGGCGCCGTTTTTAGACCGCGAAGAGTTTAGGTCAAATCTATTTATAAAAGAATATTTAGGATAATTTTTTTTATATTAGTAATCGAGTTATATTTAAAGTATAAAATTTAAAAACTAAAGCATAACATATATGAATAATTTAGAAAAGAAAATGGTTGACCAATTGAAAGATTTGAAAGAAAATCATCATGCAATTGGAATTAAAGCAGAGTTTGAAGCAGAGGGTACTCGTTTAGAAGAGGCTTTACGTTTAAAAGAAGTAATTACTAAAGCTGGTTTAGATTTAACTATCAAAATTGGTGGATGCGAGGCATTAAAAGATATGTATGATTCACGTTCAATTGGGGTAACTCGTATTGTTGGGCCAATGATTGAAACAGCCTATGCTTTAAAGAAATTTTTATCGTGCGCTAATTTGGCGTTTCCTGAAGATGAAAGAAAAGAAGTTGATTTTTTAATTAATGTAGAAACTATTTCTACGGTTAAAAATTTTGATGAAATGTTGGCTTTGCCTACAATAAATGAATTAACAGGAATCGTTATTGGTCGTGTGGATATGACAGGTTCTTTAGGTTTAACCCGCGAACATATCAA
>JAEUTR010000518.1 GCA_016787365.1 Bacteroidia bacterium | reverse complement strand
TTATCAATATAAGCGGTTAATAGTTTTATTTTTTCGTTATCGTTAGATAATTTATCTATATCCAATAATTCAGTTTCTGTAATAGGTTTTCCAAATGCAATGTGTATTTTTCCTTTAGGTTGTTTAATGCCTGTTAAAATACTATTTAAGTCTTCACCGGCGTTTTTTACATACTTAGTATGTAACGATAAAAGATATAATTCCTGTGTTTTTAAATCATCGCAAGGTTCATATTCAAAACTGATGGTAATTGGCACAATGTTTAATTCTTTAAAATTGTCAACAAAATTTTTATTACCACTAATGTTTAGCATTTTTAATAAACCGGTTTGTGTAATATCACTCCCGTCTTTAGTTCTGCCATTTCGTTGAGCAATCCATACACTGGAGTTTTTGTCCAAAATGACATGACGGATATAGGCACTTAATTGACGGGAAATATCATACAACTCTTTAGCGTTACCTTCTCTCTGTACTGTAAACATTCGATTCATCCTTCCGAAATCAGTAATAAAGCCTTTTTCCATTAAGTTTGAACCAAAGATAATTTCTGAAGTTTCAAATTCTTCTTTATCTAATATAATTTGAAGAATGGCACTATCTAATAATATGTCTCTATGATTAGCAACGTATAAGTATGCTTTGTTTCTATCTATATTTTCAATTCCACTCCATGTTAATCCTGTTGACGTAGATTTTACTATTCGCCAGATTGCCTCACTCATAAATTCGGTTTGAAATTCATATGGTGATTTGGTATTAATCGCTTTTTCGATAATTTGCTCTTTGGTCATTTCAGGCCAGAGGTATGTCATGATTTTATGATACGTTTCGTATGAAGCAATTCGACTCATGGCTTGAGGTGCTTCGGTGTCATAATATGGTCTTAAAGGTTCAAAATTAAATTCTTTAGCAAAGTCACTTATGGTTGATGCAGGGCCTGATTTGTAAAATTTCATATATTAAAAGTCTTCTTTTATGGTCTATAAAGTAATCATGTTTTACTATGCAATTGATTATCCAATTAACCAAATATATATTTGGATGGATAACTAATTAATCCAAAATGAAATCCGGATTTTTTTAGGGATACATTTGAGACAGAAATTATAGAATTACGCTAGTATGGTTTTATTAAATAATTTCTCAATGAATATTTTATTAATTTTTTAGTATCTGTTTCAGGCAATAATGCACTCATAAATATTCAGTAAATTTGCACGAGTTTACATATAATTTGATAAAGCACAAAGCTAATTAAAATTTACTTATATTTATTTTGTAACTGTTTTTATATGTTGTAATATATAAAAACAGGAATGATGCTGAGTAACATATGAATACATATAAGTTAAATATAAAAGATGAATTAATAGCTGATATCAGAGTGTTTAAAGCCCCTGATTTGGCTTTAAAAATATTGGATAATTTTCAGGAAAAAGAATTGGTTGTTCTTGCACTTGATAAAGATCAGTTATTAAGTAGTAGAGCAATGTGGGTTTTAGGTCATTGTAGTGACGTAGATTACAGTAGAGTTACTCCTTTTTTAGTGAAACTTATTGATAATTTAAAAACCTCGGATTTACATAATGGTGTTATTCGCAATACCTTAAGATTATTTCAAAAGCATCCTGTGCCAAAAAAACAAGAAGCTTTTTTATTAGATAAATGTTTTGAATATATAAAGAACCCTTCGGAAGCTATTGCGGTAAGAGCTTTTGCCATGACCGTTATTTTTAATATCTCAAAACCTTATCCCGAACTTTTAGATGAATTATTGTTGGTATTAAATGATTTGAGTATGCATGAAAATGGACCTGGAATAAGAAGTAGATTGAAAAATATAATTAAAGAAATTAATAAATTGAAACGTAAATAGTATTTATGCAATACTCTTTTTTTGAAATAGTTAAGAATAAAAAAGTTGTATTTACGCTGTTGCTTATACTGGTTTTAATTCCTTCGTATTTTATTCATTCCCGTTCGTATCCCGACTGGGGTGATGATTTTGCACAATATGTATATCAGGCTCAACAAATAAACAACCCTTCGGAAGTTTATAAAAAAGTATTAAATACAGCAGAGTATAGTAGTGCAAAACGGGGAGTGTTTTTTTCAATTTTGTTAAGTATTATTGAACCAACAACGGATATTAAAACGTATGTTGATGCAGTTTCAGTATTTTATATTCTGGCAGCAGTGTGCTTGTTTTTGTTTTTAACAAATTACTTTAGTTTGGCAATAAGTTTTATTACAACGTTAT